>CBFGOB010000008.1:0-17594 GCA_965650215.1 uncultured bacterium
GCATTCTCCTCGCGGGCGCTGCGCTCCAGCTTTTCGAGCCAGACCACCAGCATCGCGATGTCGGCCGGGGTAATTCCGGGGATGCGTCCAGCCTGGCCCAAGGTCTCGGGCCGGATTTCCGAAAAGCGCTGCTGGGCTTCTTTCTTGAGGCCGCGGATGGCGTGGTAGTCGAGATCCGCGGGCAGCTTGCGCCCCTCCTGGCGACCCAAACGCTCGACCTGGGTCTTCTGGCGCCCCAGGTGACCTTCATACTTCACGTCCGTTTCCACCAAGGTCCAAAGCTCCGGATCGAGCGCCTGACGCAGCTCCTCCGGCAAGCCCTGCCAGCCGTTTTCACTGCGACGCAGCCACTGATCCAACTTCACTCCCTCGTGGGCCGTCTGGCGCACCCAAGTGTCCGCACGCTCCAAGGCCTCACGCTTGGCCTCCACCCGCCGCACCCGTTCGCCCGTCACCAGGCCAATCGCCGCGGCTTTGGGGGTCAGGCGCAGGTCGGCATTGTCCTGACGCAGCATCAGACGGTATTCCGCCCGGCTGGTGAACATTCGGTAGGGCTCGGTGCAGCCGCGGGTGACCAGATCATCGACCATCACCCCCAGGTAGGCCTCATCGCGGCCGAGGACAAATTCAGGCCTGCCCTGGACCTTGAGCGCGGCGTTCACCCCGGCGATCAGGCCCTGACCCGCCGCCTCTTCGTATCCCGAGGTGCCGTTGATCTGACCCGCAAAGTACAAGCCTTCGACCCGCTTCGTTTCCAAGCTCGGCCGCAACTGGGTCGGCGGACAGTAGTCATACTCCACCGCGTAGCCCGGGCGCAGGATCTCGCAGCGCTCGAGGCCGGCGATCGAACGCAGGAAGGCCAGCTGGACCTCGTAGGGCAAGGAGGTCGAAACCCCGTTCACGTAATACTCCAGCGTGTGACGGCCCTCGGGCTCGAGAAAAACCTGATGCCGCTCCTTCTCCGCAAAGCGGACCACCTTGTCTTCAATTGACGGGCAATAGCGCGGACCCACCCCTGCGATCACCCCGCAGTACATCGGCGACTGATCCAGATTGTTGCGGATGATCTCGTGGGTTTGGGGATTGGTGTAGGTGATCCAGCAGGGCAATTGTTCCACGTGGAACTCCGGATCCCCCCAGGGGTTGAGGGTGAAAATGTCGTCCGGCTGCCGCGTCAGGGTGTCGGCGAGATAGCTGAAGTGCGGAATGGGCTGATCCCCCTCCTGGCGCTCGCACTTGGAAAAATCGATCGAGCGGGCATTGAGCCGGCACGGGGTGCCGGTCTTGAAGCGTTCAACCTGGAAGCCGAGCCGCTTGAGGGCCTCCGAAACCCTCGAGGTTCCATCGCCCATGCGTCCGCCCTGTTCATTGCGCAGGCCGACATGCATCAGCCCCCCCATGAAGGTCCCGGCACTGAGGATGACCGCCCGGGCCTCAATCGTCATCCCCAAGGAGGTCGTCACACCCGTCACGCGTCCGCCGGACTCCAGGATGTCGGCGACATTGCCCTGATGCAGATCCAGCCCGGGCGCGCTCTCGAGCTCGCGCTTCATCCGGAACTGGTAGGCCTTCTTGTCGCATTGGGCGCGCGGGGCGCGGACCGAGGGCCCCTTGGAGGCATTGAGCAGACGCCACTGGATGGCGGTCGCGTCGGTGTTGAGCCCCATCGCTCCCCCCAGGGCATCGATCTCACGCACCATGTGACCCTTGGCCAAGCCGCCGATCGCCGGGTTGCAGGACATCTGGCCGATGGTGTCCAGATTCTGGGTCAATACCGCCACCTCTGCCCCCAGACGGGATGCCGCCAAGGCGGCCTCGACCCCGGCATGGCCGGCGCCGATCACAATCACATCGTAGGTCTTGGGGTAGCGGAACATGGAGTGGGCGGCGCACCATAGCGATCCGCCCGCCGGGCACAAGAGCGGAAAGAAGGAAGAGCTTGGAGCGGGGAGCTTGTTCCACGTGGAACAGATGCGGCAGACACCGAAGCAAAGGCCCTTCCCCGGACTTGAAAAAACCTGATCCCACCCTCATTTTCGCCTCGCGCCTTCAGAGGAAATGCACAATTCTTCCGCCGCCATGAATCGCCACCTTCCACTCATTCTCGTCATCGCCTTGCTGATCGCCTTCCGCGCCCTGGGTGCCCTCCTGCCGGAAAGCCTGCCGAACTTCCAACCCCTGGCCGCCGTGTTCTTCTGCGGCGCTCTGCTCGCCCGCGAGTGGCGCGGCTTTGCCATCCCCCTCGGCGTGTGGGCCCTCACCTATCCCCTGGGCATCGGCCACACCGGCAGCCTTTCGGTCTTCCTCACGACCTTGGCCTCCTTCGCCCTGGTCTTCGGCCTCGGCAAATGGCTGTCGACCCGCGGCACCGCCAGCTTCCTTGCCGGCTCGGTGGCCAGCGCCCTGATCTTCCACCTGGTGACCAACGGCGTCGCCTGGGCGATGGACCCGCGCTACGTGAAAACCCTCGCCGGCCTCGCCCAATCGCTGTGGCTCGGCGCCCCTGGCGACCTCCTTCCTTCCTGGGTCTTCCTGCGCAACCTCGCCGCCGCCCATCTGCTCTTCACCGGTCTGTTCCTGGCCGCCCGCATGCGGCTGCCGCAAGTGAAACTTTCTGAGAAAGAAGGCTTGGCGATCGGCCACTGAGGCGTCATACCGCGCCCTTCCAGACGGACCCCCACGCAGCCATTCATGACCAGCGACAGCCCTACTGAAACCCTCGATTATTCGAGTGCACCCATCAACCAGGAGCTCGGTGCCGATCGCAAGATCGAACTGCTCACCCAAATGATCCGCATCCGCCGCTTCGAGCAGGTGGCGCTCAAGCACTACCAGGCGGGCAAGATCGGAGGCTTCCTCCACCTCTACATCGGTCAGGAAGCGGTCGCCGTCGGCACGATTTCGCTCAAGCGCGAACACGACCATTTCATCACCGCCTACCGCGACCACGGCCACGCGCTGGCCGTCGGCATGGGCATGAACGAATGCATGGCCGAAATGTTCGGCAAGCAAACCGGTTGCTCGAAGGGCAAGGGCGGTTCGATGCACTTCTTCGCGCCGGACAAGAATTTCTGGGGCGGCCACGGCATCGTCGCCGGCCAGACCCCACTCGGCCTCGGCCTGGCCTACGGCTTGAAGTACCTCGGCCGCAAGGGCTGCTGCCTCTGCTACCTTGGCGACGGCGCGGTCAACCAGGGCGCCTTCCACGAATCGCTCAACCTCGCCGCCCTGTTCGGGATCCCGGTCGTCTATGTGATCGAGAACAACGGCTACTCGATGGGCACCTCTCAGGAACGCTCGTCGTCCCACGGCGACTGCCTCGCCAGCCGCGCCGAAGCCTACGGCATGGCCTGGGACGTGATCGACGGATCCGACATCTATCAGGTCCGCGCCAGGACCCACGTCGCGATGGAGCGCGCCCGCAAGGAGCTCAAGCCGACCCTGCTCGAGATCGACACCTACCGCTACTACGGACATAGTATCGCCGACGCGAACCACAAGAAGTACCGCACCCCGGAAGAGATCGAGAACTACAAGCAGAACCACGATCCGATCAACGTTTTCCGCCGCAAGCTCATCGCCGAAGGCATCCTCACCGAGGAGATGGCCGCGGAGATCACCAAGGCCGCTTCGGACGAGGCGAACGCCGCGGTGAAGTTCGCCGACGAATCGCCCGCGCCGACGATCGCCGACATCGGCACCGACGTGTATTGGGAATCCGACAACCGGACCGCCGCCTCGCAGATCGGACGTCATTTCTTCAACGACTGACCCGCCGTTTTCCTCCCCTTTTACAGACGCACACCCACCCGTTCGCTTTTTCCATGTCCCGCATTCTTACCTACCGTGAAGCCCTCCGCGAAGGCCTCGATGAGGAACTTGCCCGCGATCCGAATGTCGTGATCATGGGCGAGGAAGTCGCCCAGTACAACGGCGCCTACAAGGTGACCGAAGGCCTGTGGAACAAGTGGGGCGACAAGCGCATTGTCGACACGCCGATCTCCGAAGCCGGCTTCATCGGCATGGGCATCGGTGCCTCGATGCTCGGCGTGCGCCCGGTGATGGAGCTGATGTTCTGGTCCTTCCACTCGGTGGCATTCGACCAGTTGGTGAACAACGCCGCCTGCGTGCGCTACATGTCGGGCGGCCTCTGCCACTGCCCGATCGTCGTCCGTGGTCCGGCCAACGGCGGCACGAATGTCGGCGCCACGCACTCGCACATTCCCGAAGGCCTGTTCGCCGCATTCCCCGGATTGAAGGTCTGCGCCCCCGCGACACCTGCCGACGCCAAGGGCCTGATCAAGGCCGCGATCCGCGACAACGATCCGGTTTACTTCATGGAGAACACCCTGCTCTACGGCAACAAGGGTGAAGTGCCCGATCCCGCCGACGGCGATTTCGTGATCCCGCTCGGCAAGGCCGACCTCAAGCGCGAAGGCAAGGACCTCTCGATCATCGGCCATGGCCGTTCCATCATCCACGCCCTCGAGGCCGCGGAAACCCTGCAACAGGAACACGGCATCAGCGCCGACGTGCTCGATCTCCGTTCGATCCGCCCGCTCGACGTGGAGGCAATCCTCACTTCGGTTAGAAAAACCAACCGCGTGCTGCTCGTCGACGAATCCAAACCCTTCGGCGGTGTCTCCGCCATGATCACCACCTTGATCCAGGATCTGGCATTCGATGACCTCGACGCCCCGATCAAGCGGGTATGTTCGCTCGACGCCCCGGCAATCTACTCGCCACACATCGAGCACGAGCAATTGCCGAATCCGCGCCGGATCGTCGAAAAAGCGCTGACCCTGGCCTGATCCTCCTACGACCGATGTTGCATTTGTTGAAACCGCGTCTGGTCCTGGTGCTTGTGTTGATCACGGCAGCCTCCTCGTGCTGTCCCTTTTGCTGGTAAGCTCCGGACCGGAGTCCCGCAGCATCTGGCAGGCGGGTGCAAGATCGCCATCCTGAGGCCCGCTTCTCCGGATTTCGGGTGAAAAAGACTGGAAATCAGGCCGCGTTCTCCCATTCTCCACGAACTTTCCCATCGCCACCATGCCCGTAAACATCGAAATGCCCAAACTCTCGGACACCATGACCGAGGGCACCGTCATCAAATGGCACAAATCCGTCGGCGATACCGTCGAGATCGGCGATGTCCTGGCGGAAATCGAGACCGACAAGGCAACGATGGAAATGGAATCGTTTGAGGACGGCACGATCACCGAGATCCGGGTCCAGGCAGGTGGCAAGGCCGCCATTGGCGAGGTCCTTGCCATCTTGAATGGAAACATGGCCGGGGGCCCTGCTGCCGCCAGCCCGGCACCTGCTGCCGCCGCGATCACCACCCCCGCAGCCACTCCAGCAAGTCCCGTGACCCCGGCAGTCACTCCACTCCCAACCACCCCGGAAGACGGTGAACGGATCAAGTCCTCCCCGTTGGCCCGCAAGGTTGCAGCAGAACTCGGAGTGGATCTTTCCACCATCCAAGGTAGTGGACCCGCCGGACGCATCGTCAGGGAAGACGTCGAAGCCGCTGTCAAGCAAACCCCATCAGCTCCCGCCCGCTCGGTCGAAGCTAACGCGGCAGCCGCACTCAGTGCATCGATCAAGGCCAAGGCGCCCGCAAGCGCAACCCCAAGCCCTGCACCGGCCGTTACGGCAATCCTTCCCGTTGCCAAAGAAGGTGACGAACGCATCGAACTCAGCAGCATGCGCAAGGTCATCGCTTCCCGTCTGCTGACCTCCAAAACGACGATCCCGCATTTTTACCTGCACCTCGAGGTTGATGCCCAGCCGTTGATGTCGCTGCGCCAGCAAATCAACGAACAGGCAACCAAAACCCACGGCAACAAGTATTCGGTCAACGACTTCATTCTCAAAGCCGCAATCAACGCTGCACAACTCGTTCCTGCGATCAACGCCTCGTTCGCCGGTGATCATATCGTGAAGTACCAAAGCGTCGGACTCTCGGTGGCCATCGCCGTCGAGGATGGACTCGTTACTCCAGTGATCAAGAATGCCGAAAGCAAATCGTTGCTGAGCATTTCCCAAGCGGTCAAGGACTTCGCCGTGCGCGCCAAGGACCGCAAACTCAAGCCCGACGAATTCGACGGCGGAACGATCACGGTCTCCAACCTCGGAGCTTGGGGCATCGAATCCTTCGATGCGATCGTCAATCCGCCCCAAGCGGCGATTCTCTCGGTTGGAGCGGCCATCGAAAAGCCAATCGTCCAAAATGGCCAGATCGTTCCAGGCCTGAGGATGAACATCGGCCTCTCCTGCGACCACCGTGTCGTCGACGGAGCCGTGGCTGCCGAATTCCTCTCCCAAGTGAAAAAACTCGTCGAGCAGCCCGCCCTGATGCTACTCTGAATTCCACTGTAGCGGCGGTCTACGACCGTCGTTGGATTCAATCTTAGCCATTGTCGCTGGATTCATCCGCAACCGATTGTGTGCGGCTCGGCAAAGCATCGGCCCTTGCCTGCCGAAGACAAAATCCGATCGGCCGGATGGAATGCTTGGGGAATAAAGTTGCGAAATGCGGTTTGGATTCCGCTGGATGATGAATTCTTTATTTTTTGACTCTATAAGATCATCGTCTTCATGGTGTGAACAAGTCCCCGAATGGCGTGTTTCACGGCATGGTTGCAGGGGTTCCACGGGAAGAACAAGTTGGGTACAGGTCCCAGCGGACCCCCAGTGACTTGGATGGATCCGGGCCGGCGGTCCCTCCAGTTCCAAGTATTCCCGGTTTGTTCACAGCCCATTCGCAGCTTGTTTGGGAAATGTGTCCATTTCGCGGCTTCGACCCTCACGGCTTCGGCTTGATGAAGTCCCCAAGCCATGGGCATGCTTGCCGCAGATGAGCGAAGCCCATGCGGTGATCACCGGCGGTAGAGGCGACCTGGCCCAAGCCATGCTGCGGGAATTCTCCGCACGTGGCATTCGGACCGATGCTCCCGGTCGTGACCAACTGGATGTCGCCGATCCCTCATCGATCCGGACCTATTTCGGACGTCGCCGCGTTGACCTGTTGGTCTGCAATGCGGGCATCACCCGCGATCACTTGCTTGCCCGATTGACGGAAGCCGATTGGGATGAGGTTTGGAAAGTCAATTACCGCGGTGCCCTGCTTTGCGCGGAAGCCGTCCACGAGGCGATGTCACAACAAGGAGGCGGGAGCATCGTGTTTGTTTCCAGCTTTTCAGCGAAACATCCACCATTGGGACAAAACGCCTATGCCACGGCGAAAGCCGCCTTGCTTGGACTGACCTCTGATTTGTCCGTCCGCTACGGAGCATCGAACATCCGGGTCAATGCGGTCCTCCCGGGCTTCCTCGAAACACGGATGACGGCCGGACTTTCTGCAGAACGTCGCAATCAGGTGCTGGCGCATCACACCTTGGGACGCTTCAATACCTGCGAGGTGGCGGCGAAGTTTGTGCGCTTCCTCCACCAGGACATGCCGCAAGCATCCGGTCAGCATTTCCATTTGGACAGCCGCTTGGACACGTGGTGACGACAGCGCTCATAGGCATCAAACCGCGATCCGGGATGGGCCTCAATCCCTCTCTGTGCAAAGCTTGGGAATCGATGCGCGTGGGTTCTTCAAGCCGAGCTCACCGATCGTAAAGCCTTGCCTGAAAGCGGCCGAAACGCTACCTGAGCCCCGCTTTCGGAACCCCACCTTCCCACTCGAACCGACCTTGCCATGAAACCGAAAAAAGTCGCCATTCTGACCGCCGGTGGCCTTGCGCCATGCCTTTCCAGCGCCATCGGTGCCCTGATCGAACGCTACACCGAAATCGATCCCTCGATCGACATCATCTGCTACCGCAGTGGTTACAAGGGCCTGCTGCTCGGCGACAGCATTGCAGTCACACCTGAAATGCGTGCCCAGGCGCACTTGTTGCACAACCACGGCGGCTCGCCGATCGGCAACAGCCGGGTGAAGCTCACCAACGTCAAGGACTGCGTGAAACGCGGGCTCGTCAAGGGAGGCCAGGATCCCCAACAGGTCGCCGCCGACCAGCTCGTCAAGGATGGGGTCGATGTGCTGCACACCATCGGAGGTGACGACACCAACACCGCCGCCGCCGATCTGGCAGCCTTCCTCAAGCACAACCAATACGACCTCACCGTCATCGGCCTGCCGAAAACCATCGACAACGATGTGTTCCCGATCCGCCAGAGCCTCGGTGCCTGGACCGCCGCCGAAGAAGGTGCGAAGTATTTCGCGAATGTCGTCGCCGAGCACAATGCCAACCCGCGCATGCTGATCGTCCACGAGGTGATGGGCCGCAACTGCGGCTGGCTCACCGCCGCGACGGCGAAGCGCTATCAGGACAGCCTCGACATCCAACCATGGTCACCCGGACTGGGTCTTTCGAAGGAGCGCTTTTCCGTCCACGCGATCTACATCCCGGAAATGGCCGTCGATTTCGAAGCCGAGGCCGCACGCCTCAACCGCATCATGGACGAGCATGACAACGTCAACATCTTCATCTCCGAAGGCGCGGGCGTGGACGACATCATCCGTCAGATGGAGGCCACCGGCCAAACCGTCGTGCGCGATGCCTTCGGTCACGTGAAACTCGATACGATCAACCCCGGTGCCTACTTCGCCAAGGAATTCGCCGGCCGTCTGAATGCGGAAAAAACGCTGGTGCAGAAGAGCGGGTACTTCAGCCGCGCTGCCGCCGCGAACATCGCCGACCAACGCCTGATCAAGGGCTGCGCCGACCTTGCGGTCGAGTGTGCGATGCGCCGTGAAGGCGGCGTGATCGGCCACGACGAGGACCAGAACCACACGCTGCGCGCCATCGAGTTTGAACGCATCAAAGGCGGCAAGCCCTTCGACATCGATCAACCTTGGTTCAACGAACTGCTCGAACGCATCGGCCAGCCGAAAGGCGCGAAGTGCGTCGTCGCGCATTGAAGGCGATATAATGCTAAACCGCCGACTGCTTGTCGTCACCGAAAAATTGGCTGCATGCGCTGTCGGATGACGACAACTCCCAACTGACGCTCGATAAAGCCAACTAGCCAATCAGGTAGGGATCACCTTCCCAGCTCCCCCAGGGAAATCGAATTCAAGAGCCTAGCCAGAGGCCTCATCCGAGGCAACAAGCAGAGCAGATCCGCGCGAATGCTGGGAACGTGATCGCTACGGTGTCCTTGACCGGCAAGCAAAGTAGTACAGGATTTCGCTTGAGTGATGAAACCCTCAGTGAAGTCAGGCAAAAATTCGGAGACGTCGAAGATTCATTCCGACGCTCCACCGGCTACGGTTTCGACCGTCTTACCGAATCCGAAGCCCGAGCGCTTTCGCGGTTCCGTCCCGCTGACGCCGTCCGAAGCCGCATCCTTGCGGAAGGAAATGAAAGAGGCATCGGACTGGATGAAGGCGGAACTGGCCAAGGGCTAGGCAACACCACGCAGGGCAAGAGCGACTTCGCCCTTTCCACTCCAGGCCTGATGCGGGGTTCTCGGGGTATTCTCCGCACTTGGTGAAAAAGCAAATTTCTAGCATCCACGCCGAACATCCACCGGACCGTTGCCGCCTGTGACAGACTAAGACGGATGACTGGGACGGTCGCGCCTAGCGGGATGGAGGCTTCAATTGTGAGCATGGTGTCGTCCATGGCGACGGCGCCAGCCCCGCTTTCGCCGTCCATGCCGGTGGCGATTGCGAACGAGAGGCGTAACAACCTATAATCAATAGGTGACTTCAAGCGGATGGTGTGTGATAACTGATGAAGTGAAGGCAAAACGAATAATTCTCTACGCAACATTTTCTTTGATATTGTTTTCGGCAGGGTTTTTCCTCAGCCGGGGCATGATTCTTGATTCTTATGTGAAGGCGAGTGAGATATCGCTGTTCAGAGTGCATCTGCAGGCAGTGGATTCGGTAACAAATGAACCGGTTGAAGCGGTTGTGGGGGAGGGGCCCAAGCTTTTGATCACGCAAAAAATGAAGGCTGAGGCAATGGTCGGGGAACCGTTGGTGGTGGAGTCGCTGCAGAGAGGGATCATAAAGGCCACATGGGCCGATTTGAAGCAGTCAAAGGAAACTTTCACGATTCGTGCTGTGGGTTATCCGGAAACCCAGGTACCCCTTCAGTATCGAGAACAGATTGATTATTCCCAGTTCAGTACAGGGGCTGAACCCGGGCCTGGCATCTTGCGGCTAGTCAAGTCTGACGGGGAGAAGATGGTAAAGCCATAGATGCGTGGTTTCACTCGACGTTTATCTAACAGCCGGTGAGGGCGTGATTTGCGTGCCAATAACTAGTGGACAGACAAGAATGGCACGGGATTAAGACTTGGTAGCGCCCTCTCGCCGAGAGGGCATCTTACAGCGTGGTATCGTTGATGAAGATGCGCCTGCCGTAAGGCACCCCGACAAAGTCGGTGGCTTCCGGCGAGGACGCGCTACCATGATTAAACCACGAAATCGACCTTAATCCCGTGCCATTCGCGACACATCTTCTATCAAGCTTCCACCCAAGCTCCCTGCATTCGGCCGCTGGATTCATGACATGGGGAGGCCCGGCGTTGATTTGGCCAGCGCCAGATCATCCGGCGACAGCACGCTTGATCATGCTTGATCATGCCCTGAGCCCTACAGAACCACAGAGCCTTGCCTGCTTCTTGCATTTCACTCCCATGAAGTCTGCGCCTCGCTGTAGATGCCCCCAAGGCGTAGCAAAAGCCCCGTCTCATCGCTGCCGCCAGCCGGCATCGGCGGCACCTCCACGAGCAGGTGCACATGCTTGTCCGTCAGGCAGTAGGACAGCACCCGGCAGCCCGAAAAGCGTTCGGTCATACGCATCAGCATGCGAAAATGCTCCTTCTCTTCGTCACCCAAAGCGAAGCGCCGCGCCACGATGCCGTTGATGCAGTGATAGAACACCGGCTTTTCCTCCGACTCCCGCCACTTCGCCAGCCAACGCCCGCGTCTTATGTGGTCATATGAACACCTTATAGACTAACCCGTCAAGGCTTATTCCGCATAGGACATGTGTCCCTCTGCATGCAAGAGCCTGAAGTCGCCCGTCGAACGCGCGGCCAAGATCGCCAAGTTGAACAGCATGTCGGGCTACGGCTCCATCTTCAAGGCACCTGCCATCCGGGTCAGCGACGACCCCACTCCCATTCCGGCCCACCTCCTCGAAGTCCATCACCCCCTGCAATCCATTCTCGAGCATTACCCGATGGCCGTCAAAATAGGGCTGCGCACGATGGGGGACCTGCTCGGCTGCTAACTGAAGCGGGTGGAAGTCGACGCCGGCCGAAAATCAGCCCCCTATATGCGCTTTGAGTTGTATAATTAGAAGCACCAGCCTTTACTACTCAACATCTTACAGCGCCGATTGCCCATCCATGCGTGTCCTTTTCTGCATCCTGTTTTGTCATCTGGCACTGGCTGTTCATGGCCACGCGCTGACCTATGGGCTTTTCACGTACACCGACAACGGCACTTTCATCACCATCACGGATTACCCGACGACAGAAGCGGGGGCGGTGATCATCCCCGACACAATAGACGGGAAACCTGTTAAAATCATTTATGATTCGGCCTTCAAGAACTGCAGCCTCCTTACCAATATCACCATACCCAACACAGTAACGGATCTGGATACGGACGCTTTCAATGGCTGCAGCTCCATCGCAACAATCATAATCCCAGCTTCCGTTGACAGGATAGGTAGCGGCGCCTTCAGCAACTGCACTTCGCTGACCACCATCGAAATCCCTGACTCTATAAACAATTTTGGCAGTTGGGCGTTTGAGAATTGCACATCACTAGCCAGCGTCACCCTTGGAGATTCGATGCAGTATATCAGCGCTGCAGCTTTCAGGGGATGCACAAGCCTGACAACAGTTGACTTTGGCGGCTCAACCATATCTTCGATCGGAGCTCATGCATTCTCCGGATGCACGAGTCTGACCTCATTCACTATTCCTGATTCCGCAACGGCAATTTACAACAATGCTTTCGATGGATGCTCCAATCTCGCCAACGTGACCATCGGCAGCTCAGTGAATAGAATTTATTACTCAGCTTTCATCAATTGCACATCACTGGCATCGATAATCATACCTGAGTCGGTGACGACTCTTGAACGTGACGCCTTCAAGAACTGCACCAGCCTTGCGAGCGCAACGCTGGGGAACTCCATCACCATTTTGCCGCAAAACGCATTCGAAGGCTGTAAAGCTCTGACTTCCATCACCATTCCGGATTCAGTCGAAACCTTGGAGTCTTATGCATTCCTTAGCTGCACATCTCTGACAACCGTAACTTTGGGAGATTCCATAAGGTTCATAGGCGCTTCAACATTCGAAGGTTGCGTGGCCCTGTCAGCGCTCAACCTTCCTGGAACTCTGGAAACCATAGGCACATACGCCTTCAAGGGATGCAACGCGCTGGCTGAACTCGCCATTCCAAACTCGGTAACCGCAGTTTACAATGGCGCATTCGAGAACTGCAGCAGCCTGACAAATATTGAGCTCCCTGCAGGCATAAACATTATTCAACCATATTTATTCCGCGGCTGCACTTCCTTGGAAAATGTCACCTTGGGCGGCCCAGTCACCAGCATTGGAGTGGAGGCATTCAAGAACTGCGCTTCCCTCACCAACGTCAATATACCAAATTCAACAACTTCGATTGGCAATGCCGCTTTTGACGGCTGCAGCAAGCTATCTTCCGTCATCATCCCTGACTTGGTAGAGTACATCGGCGAATATGCATTCAGGAACTGCACTTCCCTCATTAGTGCGCAAATCGGAATTTCGGTCGACAGAATCAACAAGTATGCATTTTACAATTGCTCGGCTTTGGTTTCGGTCAATTTGCCAAGCGCGCTCACCAAAATCAGGGAATTCGCATTCTACGGCTGCAGCTCATTATCCGGCATCACCATACCCGATTCCGTCGACACGGTTGAAATTTCAGCATTTCAAGGCTGCTCCTCATTAGCCCATGCCATCATCGGCAACACAGTTGCCATCATCAACAAGGCCACTTTCAGCGGCTGCACATCGATGACCAGCGTGACTTTTGGAAATTCGGTAACCACCATTGGGGAATCCGCATTCTACAACTGCAGCTCATTAACAAGCCTAACCCTTCCTAATTCAGTCATCACCATTGGCCTTAGCGCATTTCAAAATTGCAATTCTCTGGAAGGGATCACCATCCCTTCCAGCGTCACCAGCATAGGCAACTCATCATTTCAGGACTGCACATCCATCACCAGCCTCACGATTGAAAATGCCGCAACCAGCATTGGCAGCTCCGCATTTAAAAACTGCACTTTGCTTGCCTTGGTTTCACTGGGAAATTCGGTGACCAGCATTGGAATCGAGGCATTCCGCGACTGTCCGGCACTTACAGGTTTTCATATTCCCAGCTCAGTTGTCAGCGTCGGATATCGTGCATTTTCAACCAACACAGGACTACTTGGCATTACGGTGGATGCAGGCAATGCAAACTTAACCAGCATCGGTGGAATCCTGTACAACAAAGCGCAGACCATGCTTATTGCCTGCCCCGGGGGCTACACTGGCAGCTATGCAATTCTTCCAAATACCCTCTATATTCAGTCCTATGCTTTCGAAGGTTGTGCCGGCTTGACGAGTGTCACCATCCCCAACTCAGTCGTCAGCATTTGGAGCGGAGCATTCCGCAATTGCAGCGCCCTGACCGAAATCGCCATACCATCCTCGGTCATCACTCTTGGAGATACTGCATTTCTTGGGTGCTCTTCTCTTGTGTCCGCAACCATCAACAATGCCACCACAAGCATCGGCATCTCAGGCTTCAGAGGCTGCGTCTCACTCACCACTATAGATTTGGGCAACGCATTGACCGGCATCAACAAGGAGGCCTTCACCAACTGCACATCGCTGACAGAGATCACCATTCCAGCCACCGTCACCTATATTGCCAACTCCGCATTTGCGAACTGCTCCTCGCTGGCCACTCTGACCATTGAGGATGCTGTCACCAGCATAGGAGACTACGCATTCAAGAACTGCGCCTCGCTCACCACTGCCAATTTGGGCAATTCCGTCACATCCATCGGCTATCAGGCCTTCTATGGCTGCCCGTTGCTGACCAGTTTTTACGTCCCAAGCTCGATCACAAGCATTGGAGGCGATGCATTCACCTTCAGCACTACACTTCAAAGCATCACGGTGGCCTCCGGCAATGCGAATTACTCAAGTCATGGGGGTATCCTATATAACAAGGCACAGACAAACCTGATCAAATGCCCCGAAGGCTACATTGGAAGTTACACGGTTGCGGCAACAACCCTGTCCATTGGAACTTATGCATTTGCCGGGTGCCAAAGTTTAACGGAGGTCATTATTCCAGACTCTGTCACCACTATCGGAAATTACGCGTTCCAGAACTGCCCATCACTCACCGATCTGACCATCCTTGATGCCGCCACCTCCATCGGCAACTACGCCTTCAAGGATTGCACATCCCTGGCTTCTGTAGCTTTGGGAAATGCCGTAAGGATCATCGGAACCCAGGCTTTCTACAATTGCACTTCCGTTACCGGCATCACACTCCCCCCCACGGTCATCACCATTGGCAATCAGGCATTCCAGAACTGCTCTGCACTCAGCAGTCTCATGATTGACAATGCAACTGCCACGATCGGTGATTACGCCTTCAAGGATTGCAAAGCTCTTACTGCCGCTGCACTCGGAAATGCCATCACCAGTATCGGACTCCAAGCCTTCTACAATTGCACTTCCCTGACCGGCATCACCATTCCTTCCACGGTTACCAGCATCGGCAATCAGGCATTCCAGAACTGCTCGGCACTCAGCAGCCTCATCATCGCGGATGCGACAACCACCATCGGCACATCTGCATTCAGAAGCTGCGCTTCGCTTGACACCCTTGATCTGGGAGTTGGCGTGACCAGCATCGGCGACCAAGCTTTCTATGAATGCGATAGCCTGACTGACATCACCATCCCCTCCAGCGTCACTAGTATCGGCAATCAAGCGTTTCAAAATTGTGACTTGCTCAGCAGCCTGACCATTGCGGATGCCGCAACCAGTATTGGCAGTCAGGCATTCAGAAATTGCCCTCTCCTTGAGTTGGTTTCGCTGGGGAATGCCGTCACGGGCATCGGCAATCTAGCATTTTACGACTGCAAACTACTCACTGATATCACCATCCCATCCACGGCCACCAGCATCGGCAGCCAGGCATTCCAGAACTGCTACGCTCTCACCAGCCTGACCATCGAAGATGCCGCGACCAGTATTGGCGACTCCGCATTCAGAAATTGCACTTCCCTAGTGTCGGTTGATTTGGGCAATGCCATTACCAGCATCGGTTACCAAGCCTTCTACAACTGCACTTCCCTGACCAGCATCTTCATCCCGGTCTCGGTCTCGGCCATCTCAGATCGGGCCTTCGCCCTCGGTTCCATGCTACTGAGCATCACGGTGGATCCCGGCAATGTAGACTACGCCAGTGTCGGCGGCATTCTTTACAACAAGGACCTGACCGCACTGGTCGCCTGCCCCGGCACTTTTGCGGGCCCATACAGCGTTCTTGCCGGCACGCTGTCGATCCAGCCCTATGCTTTCGAGAACTGCCACAACCTGACGGCCGTCAGCATTCCCAATTCGCTCATCACCATAGGCAGCGGAGCCTTCCTCAACTGCAGCTCCCTGACTGAAATCACCATCCCTTCGGCCGTGACCAGCATTGGAGACACTGCCTTCCAGGGCTGCTCCTTGCTCGCGAACCTGACCATCAACGATGCAGCCGCCAGCATCGGACACTACGCCTTCAAGAACTGCACTTCGTTGACGGTGGTCGCCTTGGGTAATGCGGTCACCAGTATTGGCGATCAAGCCTTCTACAACTGCAAGCTTCTCACCAGCTTCAACATCCCCGCAACCGTCACAGACATAGGAATTCAAGCATATTCCCTCTGCTCCCAATTGCTGAGCATCTCGGTGGATGCCGCCAACGCAGACTACTCAAGTGTGGCCGGATTCCTTTACAACAAGACCCAAACCTCCTTGCACACCTGCCCTGGCGCTTACTCCGGGCCTTACACGACCCTCGCCACGACCGAAGCCATCGGCCCGTATGCCTTCGAGGCCTGCTATGGATTGACTGACATTACCATCACCAACTTGGTGTCCATCATTGGCGACAGTGCCTTCCGTAGTTGCTCTTCGCTCGCCACTGCAAGCCTGGGAAGTTCGGCGGAAACGATCGGCCCATACGCCTTCGCCTACTGCAGTTCCCTCACGGGCATCATCATTCCTGACTCCGTCATCACCATTTCCAGTTATGCCTTCCGGGACTGCACTTCGCTGGCCAGTGTCAGCCTTGGCAACTCCGTCACCTCTTTCGACAATGCTTTCTTCAACTGCAGCACGTTGACCAGCATCGCCATCCCGGCATCGGTCACTTCGCTGAGCACGTCCGCATTTACAGGATGCATCCTACTGTCCTCCATTGAGGTCGACCCCTCGAGCGTCGATTTGGCCAGCGTTGACGGGATCGCCTACAACAAGGCCATCACCAGCCTGCTCAAGTATCCGCCGAACAAGCCTGGTGCACTGAACATTCCCAATTCTGTCACCACCATTGCCACCAACGCTTTTTCCCAGACGTACCGGCTCACCAGCGTGACCATTCCGGACAGCGTTACCAGCGTGCCAAGCAGCCCATTTGCCATCTGCACGGAGCTTCAGAGCATTGCGGTTGATGTCGCCAACACAAAGTACAGCAGCCTGGATGGCATCCTCTACGATAAAAACCAAACCAAGTTGATGAGGTGCCCGGAGGCCTACAGCGGACTTCACACCGTTCCGGCCGGCGTTACAGACATCTACAGCAACGCATTCAAAAGATGCAGGGGCCTGACCGAAATCCATCTCCCCGATTCCATCACTTCTCTCGATTCTCAGCAGTTCGACGAATGCGTGTCACTGACCACTGTCACGCTTGGCAATACATTGACCACCATCAACCAGCAGGCGTTTCGCAATTGCAGCTCTCTGACCGACATCACCATTCCCGCCACTGTCACCTACATGAGCTTCGAGGTGTTTCTCGGCTGTTCCAGTCTGAGCTCAGCGACCTTGCCCGGATCGATTGCCACCTTTGGAAACCGCATGTTTGCCGACTGCAACAGCCTCTCACAGATCACTTTGCCCGAAGGTAATATTTCCCTGGCCAATAAGGAGTTTTCTTACTGCACGGAACTCACCAGCGTCTCTATACCTTCCACCACGAACAGCATCGACCCCAACGCATTCCAGTTTTGCACCAAGCTGGCAACCATCGCCATTGACCCTGCCAACACCAGCTTCACCACTGTCGGTGGCATCGTTTACAGCTTTGACGTGAGCACCTTGGTGCGTGTCCCGCCCGCCTATGCAGGCACCGTCAACATTCCGGCCACGGTCACCACCATCGCCAACGGCGCCTTCGATAACTGCTCCGCCATCACCGACTTCGCGGTCGATGCCGGCAACGTCAGCTTTGAAAGTGTCGATGGGCTGCTTTTCAGTGAGGACCTCAGCGCCCTCAT
>CBFGOB010000009.1:0-17342 GCA_965650215.1 uncultured bacterium
CGCAGGTTGGGGGCAGATCATGGTGAAAGCGCGACCCGTCCGCGCAAACACCACAGCAATTTCAAGCAGTCCATGGATATCCGCGAAGATCGCGGGATCCGTCAGTTCAAGACCCATCCCAAAGGAAAAGTTTAAGTTTGCAGCCTTCGGTTCAAGTCCGGGTCCTGCCCGTCACGCGCTGCGCAACAGGGGTCGAGATTCCTCGCTGCGTCGGGTATCGGTTCCGACCGTGGTGACAAGCCCGCGCCAGTGGCGGCCCAGCGACGCCAGAATGCATGGCGAAAGGTCGGGACACTCACGCAGGCCCAGGTCCCCGGTGGACGGCATGGGGTCTCTCTGGCTCACGCGATCTTTCGCAGGGGTCTTGCCAACCTGGCTCTTTCCTTGTTGTCCCGGAGTATCTGCAGCAAACGGAGCAAATCCTCTTCGCTGATATCCACAAACGAACCAAGCTCCCGCATGGCCGCCTCGATTTCTTCGTGGGTATGGCTCACTCGAAGATGTTCCTTTGGGGTTGCGGAAAGCGCGAGCGGGTAGCGCCGCCACCTGAAAGCCAGATTGAACAGCACGGCCACTGCGACCATCATCGCGGCATTGACCAGCACAGGCAGGAACACGAAGTGAAAACCAAGATCATGGATCGCTGGTCCGCCAATCACCGCGGTGAGTGCGGTCGCTCCCCCGGGCGGGTGGATGCATTTCAAATGGTGCATGATCGTGATGGAAGCCCCCACGGCACAGGCGGCGGCAATCGCCGATGACCCCATCCATTTTCCGCAGGCAACACCTGCCAGTGCAGAAATCCCATGCCCGACGATGACCGGCCACGGCTGTGACAGCTGGCCGTGTGGCACGGCAAAAAGCAGTACCGCACTGGCGCCCATCGACGCAATGAGCGCAGAGGCGTCCGGGATCTCCAAAACCGTCCCGGTGATCAGAACCAGCAGAAAGATGGAAACCAAACCGCCAATCCCGGCGATGAGCTTTTCTTTCGAGCACGTCGGGTTCATTTCAATGCCGATCCATCGCGCTACTTCAGAGAGAAAATGGCGGGAGAATCGGATGGTTGGGTCAGGGTAGTCGGTATGAATTCGGTTCATGCGTCGGCAAACGCGCTTGCATTATGTCGTATTACGATGCATTGCAAGCGGTAGATGTCGGTGGCCAACAGGGAATTGACTGACGAGGATTACCGGAAGCTGGCGGATTTCCGTCATGCGTTGCGGCGATTTCTTGATTTCAGTGAAAGCGCGGCGATGCGTGAGGGGCTTACCCCCCAGCAGCATCAGGCGTTGCTTGCGATCAGGGGAAACGCGAAGCCGCCTTCAAGTGTTGGCTATGTGGCCGGGCGCCTGCTCATCCGGCCGAATACGATGGCCGAGCTCGCGCAGCGATTGGAACAGGCCGGGCTGATCACGCGTCGAGAAAACGACGCCGATCGCCGGGCGATGGATCTGGAGCTGACGGCAAAGGGGAGGCGCCGGCTCGATGCCTTGACCTTGGTCCACCGCAGGGAACTATCCCAGTTGAGGCCGGTTGTGCTCGAATTGTTAGATAGTCTCGAACAAGCGGAATGAGACGGGACTTTTTCAGGGATCAGCGGCTTAACCTGATCGCGCTTGCCGTGGGCTTGGCTTCCGCGGCGATCGGGATCGGCCTGCTCGGTTTGATTCAGCTGATCACGAATCTCGCTTTTCACGGTCAATGTTCCTTCGCGGAGGCGGAGGCTGGTTTTTCAACCTGGGGTGCGTGGGCAATTCTGGTTCCGGCAGCGGGCGGGCTGGCCATCGGGTTGATCGCCAGATACGGCAGCTCCGCGATCCAGGGCCATGGCATTCCCGAGGCGATGCATGGGGTGATCCTGAACCGCAGCAGGATCCCGCTGAAAGTAGCGATCCTCAAACCCCTTTCCACCGCCCTATCCATCGGCACCGGCGGCCCTTTTGGCGCGGAAGGTCCGGTGATCGCCACGGGCGGTGCCATCGGCTCCTTGATCGGGCAATGGCTGCCGGTGAATGATATCGAGCGCAAGATTCTGCTTTCGGCAGGTGCGGCTGCGGGCATGACCGCGGTGTTCGGCACGCCCTTGGCGGGAGTGTTGCTGGCGGTCGAGCTGCTGCTTTTCGAATATCGCTGGCGCAGCATGATGCCTGTGGCGCTGGCGGTCGGTGTGGCGATGGCCTTTCGCGGGATGACCAGCGAGCCGTTCCCGATGTTGCCCTTGCCGTCTCCTGAGGCACCAGGGCCCTTGATTGCGTTTGGTGCCGTTCTGATTGGAATCGCAGGCGGGGCATTCTCCGTCGCGATGACCCATGCCTTGCATTCGATCGAGGACTTGTTTGAAAGATTGCCGCTGCCGAGGATGTGGTTTCCATTGATTGGAGGTCTGGCGGTCGGCCTGCTGGCATGGATCGATCCCCGTGTCCTGGGTGCCGGATATCTCAATCTCCGCGAGCTTCTAACGGGAGACATGGCCTTGGGTGCGCTGACTGCGCTGCTCGTGTTCAAATTTTCCGCATGGTCGATCAGTCTTGGCAGTGGCACCGCGGGTGGCACCCTCGCGCCAGTGATGACCATGGGTGGCTGTGTCGGCGCGATCGTCGCGATCGGACTGCATCAGATTCCCGGTTTCGAAGGCCTGCCGATGGGAATTGCCGCGCTGGTGGGTATGGCGGCTGTCTTTGCCGGTGCATCCCGCGCTTTCCTGACATCCGTCGCATTTTCATTCGAGGCCACCCACTCGAGTGCAGCGTTCGGACCCTTGTTGCTTGGTTGCGCGTTTGCCGTGCTGGTTTCCCGGATCTTGATGAAGGAATCGATCATGACCGAGAAGCTTTCTCGAAAAGGAGTGATTGTCCCTTCGGATTATGAACCCGACGCTCTTGCGGGCCGCACAGTGGAATCGGCGATGATTTCCAACCCGCTCACCATCCCGGCGGTAATGCCACTGAGAGATCTGTTGGAGAAAATCAACGGGAGCCAGGACCCTTGGAATCGGGTGAGGCTCTTTCCCATCATTGAAAACGGAATGCTCGTCGCAGTCATCAGCCGCGCCGACATCCTTGCCGCCAGCGGCGGATCGATGGACATCCTTGCCGCCGATATCGGCAACAGGGATGTCCATGTCGTGCATCCTGACGATTCATTGGCCGAAGCGGCCGATAAGATGATGACCTATGGCATTGGTCGCCTTCCGGTCGTTGCGTCCGACGGCAGCGGAACATTCCTCGGATTGCTGACCAGAAGGGAAATCCTGCTGGCGCGGAGCCAGTGATCAGCGGATTGTCCTGGCACCTCCCCAGTGTGATCGAGTGCCGATTGTCTGCAAATAGCCTGTGGTTCAACCCGATTTTCCGTCGCCAACCCAACGGCCGTCCTGGGTGGCCAGTTTTTTCGGTGGCTGGGCAAACAGGCTTTTGCATTGGTTGCGGTGGTGGGTCGGGCTGTGGCCGAGCACTTTCCGGAACTGTTTGTTGAAGTATTGGGCATCCGGAATGCCTACGGAGGCTCCGATTTCCTGAATGCTCAGGTTGGTGGTCGCCAGCAGCGACTCGGCGCGCTCAATCCGTTTGCGCAGGATGTACTGTTTGATGGTGCACCCGTAATGACGCCTGCACTTTTTGGCGAGCAAGCCTGGAGAAATCCCGAGATGGACGGCGAGATCGGCTGTGCTCATCCAACCTGATAGATGTTCTTCAATCCTTTTGTTGAATTGGTCCAGGTCGATCGGATGTGCCGCCTGACCCTGGCCGCCAGCGATTGGAAGCAGGTTATGGAGGCTCAACAGAAGCACCATGAGGCGGGTGCCTGCCTCGCGGAGCAGCAGATCATTGTCCCGGCCGACGCCGGATGAAGAGGCGTTGTAAAGATGGCTGATCTGGCGGAATTGATCGACGGTCGCGGGGTGTTGCCGGCGCAGCGGAAGGTGCGTTGGCAGCGTGAACTCCGAATCCTCATCGCCTACCTGGTCGTGGAAATGAATGCACCAATGGCTGCCGGGCTGCTCGGTTTGGAGGGAATAGATGCTTCCGGCGGCGATGCACGAGGCGTCACCGCTCCGGATCCGGTATCGCTGGCCGTCCACATTCAGGTCACAGTCATACTCGTAGAGGTGGATGACATGCGTCGATCCCCGGTAGCAGAAATCGAAACTCGGGTTCAGCAATGGATACCTGCCGACCCGGTCGAGAACTGGAAGCGCCTTGGTGCTGCAGGCAATCATGTGACGAAAAATTACCAGAAATGAATATAAATACCACTGAAAACATACCACTGGATGGGGATTTCCTATCGTGCTCGGCGGATCGGGCCCTTACGATGTGGGCTCCATTCGGGAATTCAGGTCATGAAACTCTTGGTCGCAGATTGTGGAGGCACGAGGATCAAGCTGGGCTTGGTTGAGGGCCGGACCTTGTGCTCGCAATCCGTGATGGATGCCTGTTCGGATCAACCCCTCGCAGGCCGCCTGTCAGCCATGGTGCAAGCTTTTGAGGGCATGTGTGGCGAGCGCGGGTGGCGGCTGGCGGATTGCCGCGGCCTGTTGTTGGCGCTGCCGGTCATCGTGTCGCCCGGCCAGACATCGGTCACGGCGACATTCGGGAAATTTGATGATGCCCTTGGGTTCGACTTCGAGGCCTGGGCCCGTGAGCGATTGGGTCTTCCCATTTTGCTGGAAAACGATGCCCGGGCTGCTGCGGTGGGTGAATGGACCTGCGGGTCCGGACGGGGTTGTGAGAACATGGTGATGGTGACGCTTGGGACCGGCATTGGAACGGCCGTCATCTGTGAGGGGGCTCCCCTGCGCGGCCGCAGCGGCATGGCGGGAAACCTGGGGGGGCACATGGCGACCCACTTGGGTGGTGCCACCTGCCATTGTGGATTGGAGGGTTGTCTGGAAGCCCAGGTGGCGACATGGGCGCTGCCACCGTCCATTCGAAGTCATCCGGGATTTGCCGGCAATCCGCTGGCGGAGGAAGCGGTGCTGGATTACGAGGCGGTGTTCCGTCACGCGGATGCGGGCAACCCGCTGGCCACAGAATTCAGGGATCGCGCACTGCGCGGTTGGGGAGCCCTGCTGGTCAATCTCGTCCATGCCTACGATCCGGAGCGGATCGTGATGGGTGGCGGCATCATGAAGCAGGAGCAGGTGATCCTCTCCGCCATGCGCGGGATCGTGGATCGCCAGGCCACGCTGCCCGGCGGCCCGGTGACGATTGTTCCGGCATCTCTGGGTGATGCGGCGGCCTTGATGGGTGGTCCTTGGTTGTTTGAGCAGTTGGGTAAAAAATAAAATGAATGCACGAGATGATGACTGAATCGAATTATGACAAGTTCCCTGCGATTGACGTGCGGGATGGCGATTGCGTGGTCGGCTGGGATGCGGTGTGTGAGCGCATCCGCAATGCCGCCGAAGCAACGGGTGCTGCCAAACAGGTGGTTGTCATCGAGTGCTATACCGGGGTGTTTGAAGGTGAAGTGCTGGAAGCGATTGCACGCCTGTTGCCCGATGCGACATGCCACACAACCCGGTCATGCTTCCGTTCGCCCGCTGAAGTCGATGAGTTGGTGGCACCGTTCAATGGTGGCGATGATCCGGTGTTTGGCTGGTTGAGCAACCTGCGGGTCGCGGATTTCATGGATCCGGCCAAGGTGGATGCGCTGAGGCAGGCGGTGAATCGCGATGGGGCGGGTCTGGTGTTCGTAGTGGGTGTCGGTGCGAGCCTGATCCATCCGGGAGACATCCTCGTGTATGCCGACCTCGCGCGCTGGGAAGCGCAGATGCGCATGCGGCGCGATGAAATTTCCAACCTCGGTGTCGACAACCTTTCGCTGAAATGGAGCCTGCAATACAAGCGCGCGTTCTTCATCGACTGGCGCGCGTGCGATCACCTCAAGCGCGGGCTGATGGATCGCTGGGATTTCGTTCTCGATACCCATACGCCCGGCGAGCCGCGCATGGCGGCGGGCGAGGTTGTTCGTGGCGCGCTGCGCGACGCGGCCCGCCGTCCGTTCCGCGTGGTGCCGTTCTTCGACCCGGGGCCATGGGGCGGGCAGTGGATGCGCAAGGTCTGCGATCTCGATCCTGGGCCTGAGAATTACGCCTGGTGCTTTGATTGCGTGCCGGAGGAAAACAGCCTGCTGCTCGATTTCGGCGATGTGCGCATGGAGCTGCCCTCGATCGACCTGGTGTTCTATCAGCCGCGGGAGCTGCTGGGTGAGTCGGTCTATGCGCGGTTTGGCGCGGAATTCCCGATCCGCTTCGATTTTCTCGATACCATGGACGGAGGCAACCTGTCGTTCCAGGTCCATCCGCTCACCGATTACATCCAGCGGCATTTCGGCATGCATTACACCCAGGATGAATCGTATTACATCCTCGACTCCGGTGAGGACGCGATTGTCTATCTGGGGCTGCGCGAGGGGATTGATCCGGAGGAAATGATCGGAGACCTGCGGGCCGCCCAACGTGGTGAGAAAATCTTCGATGACGAGCGGTTCGTCGCCCGTTTCCCGGCGAAGAAACACGATCACTTCCTGATCCCGGCCGGGACCTGCCACTGCAGTGGCCGCAACAGCATGGTGCTCGAAATCAGTGCCACTCCCTACATTTTCACCTTCAAACTCTGGGATTGGGGCCGGGTGGGGCTGGACGGTTTGCCGCGTCCGATCAATATCGAACGGGGCATTCCGAATATCCGCTGGGAACGCGATGAGGCCTGGGCCAGGAAACACCTGGTCAATGCGGTGGAGCCGCTTGCCTCCGGCGATGGCTGGCGCGAGGAACGCATCGGCCTGCATGCCCTCGAGTTCATTGAAACCAGGCGGCATTGGTTCACCGGCACGGTGCCGCACGACACCAATGGCACGGTCCATGTGCTCAACCTCGTGCAAGGGCGCGAGGCCATCATCGAAAGCCCGACCGGTGCCTTTGCCCCGTTCATCGTCCACTACGCCGAGACCTTCATCGTGCCTGCGGCCGTGGGGCCATACACGGTGCGTCCCCATGGCGAGTCGATCGGTGCCGAATGCGCCACGGTGAAAGCCTATGTCAGATCCTGAACCCACCACCCCGACACGGCCATGACTTACTCTTCCACGGATAGCATCCACCGTCCAAAGCTGCCATTTCTGGTATTCATCTGTGCGGCATCCGCGCTGGGCGGGCTGCTCTGGGGTTTTGACGCCATCGTGATCTCCGGCACCACCGACGCGGTGAAAGCGCAGTTCACGCTGACGCCCGCCATGGAGGGATTTTTTGTCAGTTCCGGCCTGCTGGGTGCCGTGATCGGCTCCGCTTTGGCCGGCTGGCTCGCCGACCGCTTCGGCCGCCGCAACAACCTTTTGCTGGCCGCGATCCTGATGTGGCTTTCCGCGCTTGGCAGCGCATGGGCCAACCACATCGAAGTGCTCGTCTTCGCGCGCTGGCTTGGCGGGCTGGGAGTGGGGATTTCCGCGATGGTGTGCCCGCTTTACATTTCCGAAATTTCGCCAGCCCACCTGCGCGGCCGCCTGGTGACAATGTTCCAGTTTGCGATCACCGCAGGCATCATGATCGCTCTCTTCAACAACCTCGGCATTGTCCGCTGGTCTGCCGCGGCCGAGGGCACGTTTGCCGAGGGAGGCATGATGGACTGGATGCTCGTCAAACAGAGCTGGCGGATGATGTTTGCCTCCGAATTGGTTCCCGGCACCTTGTTCCTGATCTTCGCCGGTGCGCTTCCCGAGAGTCCGCGCTGGTTGGTCCGGGCCGGGCGCGACGCCGATGCCGGTGTCGTGCTGCAGAGGATTTTCGCAAATGGCGCCGATGCCGAGCTGGCAAGCATCCGGCACACCATTGCCTCCGAGGATGCAAGCCGCGGGCGTTGGATCGATGTTTTCGCCAAGCTGTACCGCAAACCCCTGCTCATTGCCGTGTTGTTGGCGGTCTTCGCCCAGCTCAGCGGAATCAACACGGTGTTTTATTACGGCACCTCGCTGCTCAAGGAGGCCGGACTCAATCCCGACGGGGCGTTCAGCGGCATGGCCGTGATCGGATTTTTCAACATGATCTTCACCACGGTGGCGGTGCTGCTTGTCGACCGCGTGGGGAGGCGCAAACTGCTGCTCGTCGGCACGGTCGGTGTGGTCGCCTGCCTGCTTGGGATGAGTGCCAGCTTTGAGAGTGGAAAGATGTGGCTTCTGATCGTGCTGATCTGCAGTTTTGTCGCGTTCTTCGCGTTCTCGCTCGGGCCGATCAAGTTCATCTTCGCTTCCGAAATTTTCCCGACGCGCATCCGTTCGCATGCGCTTTCCCTGGTGATCCTGACCATGTGGTCAAGCGACTGGTTGGTGGCGCAGTTGGTGCCGACCTTGCGCGACAACCTCGGGGTGCCGCTGATGTTCCTCGTGTTTGCCGGCTGCGTGCTGCCCCAGATCTTCGTGGTGTGGAAGTGCATGCCCGAGACTGCCGGACGTTCACTTGAAGAAATTGAAAGCGATTTTAAAGAAATGACATGATGACGACCCGATCGAAATTGACCGCTCCGCTTGCTTTTCTGGCGCTCGCCATGACACCCTGCCATGCAGGCGACAACCTTGCCCGGCAGGGACGGATCGAGGGCAACGGCGTGAACATCGGATCGGTGTGCAACGGCATCAAGGACGCAAGTGCCGAGAAGGAATGGTTTGTCCAGGGAAAGGAAAGCGTCTGGGGTGATTTCCCCGCACCCAGGGTCACCTTCACCTGGGACCGGCCGCAGACCATCAACAAAGTGGTGATTCATGATCGTGCCGATCCTGAAAACCACATGGCTGCATGTTCGTTGAAGTTTAGCGATGGCTCTGTCGTGCATGTCTGGGGCATTCCCAACGATGGTTCGGCGAAAACCGTGGTGTTTGAACCGCGGCGCGTGACCCAGATGACCATGGAGTGCACCGACGGGGTGGGTTTGCAGATCGGAGTTGCCGAGCTGGAGATATACCACGACCCCGAGGCCAGGCCGGAGCAAGCCCGCCGCAATTTCAGCGACTGGGTTTCTCATGTGGACCCCACGATCGAGACCGGTCGCGGGAGATGGTTCTATTGCACGCCGGGAAGCCTGCCCTTCGGGATGGTTTCCGCAGGTGCCTATACCCGCAACAAAAACCAGCATGGAGGGGGTTACAATTACAACAGCACGGACATTCTTGGTTTTGCCCAGGTCCGTGACTGGATGATGTGCGGCATCAACCTGATGCCCGTCAGTGGTCAGGTGAACCCGAATCTGGGTGAGCAGGGATGGAAGTCACCATTTTCGCACGACACCGAGATCATCGAGCCGGGTTACCACAAGCTGTTTCTGGACCGCTACCAGACGCAGGTGGAATACACCTCCACCGACCGCGTGGCGTTCTACCGGCTGAGGCACAAGGATCCGGTCGATCCCAAGCTGCTGGTGTCACTCGGTGGCTGGGTCGGCAATGTCAGCTTTGTCGATGGCAAGGCGAAATGGGTCAGTCCGACGCGCATTGAGGGATCCCATGGCATGACCGACCGCGTCTGGGGCGGACCCCTGCTGAGCCACATTTTCTTCGTGATCGATCTGAGCAGGCCGGTGGCAAGGATGGACGGCTGGAGGGGTGGCGCTCAAACGCTGGAGAACATCCGCGAATTCTCGAATCCCATCCCCGAAGGCCGTCTGATTTCCGGCACCGGTCAGGCGCTGGGGAAATACATCATGAAAAACCTGCCCGAAGAGCAGGCCGGAGTCGTGCTGCATTACGAGCCTGGCGAGGAGTTGCTGGTCAAAGTAGGGATTTCCTACACCAGCATCGAGAACGCCCGCAAAAACCTGGAGGCCGAGTGTCCGCACTGGGATTTTGACCGGGTCCACAAGGACTCGCGCCGGATCTGGAACGAATGGCTCGGCAGGATCCAGGTGAAGGGCGGGCCGGAGGAGACACGGGTCAAATTCTATACCGACCTCTGGCATGTGCTGCTCGGCCGTCACAAGATCAACGATCTGAATGGAGACTACCCCTGCCACATGGGTCAGGCCAACGACAAGGGTCTGGTGCCGCTGACCGTGCGCCGCCTGCCCGTGGGGGAGGACGGCAAACCACTGCACCACCATTACAACTCCGATGCCTGGTGGTTGACGATGTGGAATCTCAACATCCTCTGGGGCCTGGCTTGGCCGGAGATGCAGGATGAGATGAGCGCCTCATTGATGCAGTATGCGAAGAATGGCGGAAAGTTGCCGCGGGGCCCTGCGGCCGGTGGTTACACCTACATCATGTCCGGTAACCCGGCGACCAGCTTGCTGACCTCCACCTATCAGAAGGGGCTGATGAAGAAGGTTGATCCGGAGCAAGCCTACCAGCAGATGAAAAGGGATCACATGCCCGGCGGGATGATGGGTGTGGATGAGCACTATGTGGAGAACGGCTGGAACGAGTCGGCCGGTGAGACCTTGCAGTGGGCATTCGAGGACTGGGCGCTGGCGCAGATGGCGGAGGACCTTGGCAAGCAGGAGGATGCCGCCACCTTCTCGAGGCGATCCATCGGCTGGCGCAAGCTGATCCATCCGGAAATCGGCCTTGTTTTTCCACGGCGCAAGGACGGGAGCTGGCTCCATACCGATCCGCTGTTTGGACGCGGCTGGGTTGAGGCCAACTCATGGCAGGCGACCTTCGGTGTGTCGCATGACATCGATGCCTTGGCCGAGGGCATCGGTGGTCGCGACAAGCTCATCGCCAAACTCAATCATGCCTTCGAGCGGAGCGTGGATTCCGATTTTGTCTACGGCTACAGTCGCGGTTATGTCAGTTATGCGAACCAGCCCGGCTGCTCGAATGCGCATGTGTTCAGTCATGTGGGGCAACCGTGGTTGACCCAATACTGGGTTCGTCGTGTCAGCCAGCAGGCCTATGGTGGTACCAATCCGATGCTGGGTTATGGCGGCCACGACGAGGATCAGGGTCAGATGGGTGGAGTGAGCGCTCTGATGAAAATCGGCCTGTTCAGCCTGCAAGGCACCTCGTCCAGGGATCCGGTCTATGAAGTGACTTCGCCGGAATTCGACGAGATCACCATTCAACTCGACCCACGCTATTACCAGGGCGGCGGACAATTCCGCATCGTCACGCACGGCAACACGCCCGGAAACATTTACATCCAGCGCGCCCGTCTCAATGGCAAGCCCTTGGATGCCTTCTGGTTCCCGCACCGGGATTTTGCCAAGGGGGGCTTGCTGGAGATCTGGCTCGGTGCTGAGCCTAACAAGGCTTGGGGTGTGAGGTGATGCCTCGCATCGCGACGATGAGCGTGAAGCGCGTGGGAAAGATGAGTGAGCCTGCCGCTCGGGAGATGGTGACGCAACCGTCTACAGGCAGCTGGCGGGTTTCACTGCTTTGAAACCGATCCCAAAACCGGTGTTGCCACTGCAGCCGGGCGATTGGGGTTCAGGCGAGGCATGATGAGGAAGCGGCTGAACACCCACGACTGAAGAACAACGCGGCCTGAATTTCATGGGACCGCAGCCCGCGGGATGCCCATCTTTCCGACCTCAAGCACAGGAGTGGCACAAGGTTTCGGGACAGGTTCCCATGGCATGGGGGTGAGCCTCACTTGTCGGTAGAAACCCCGTATCCATTCCACGCGGATGGCTTGCAAGTTCCCCGGTGACAGGGGAGTATACGCCGACATGAAAAGGTTATCGGCTTTGTTTTGGCTGCTCGTTCCGATGTTGGTGTCCGCTTCTGATGTGCAACCGGTGGACCTCCGGTGTGAGCATCTCAGCAACCCGGTCGGAATCGATGTCAACCGGCCTCGCCTGTCATGGAGGATGGAGGATGCCGCGCATGTTCGGGGCCGGAAACAACTCGCCTATCGGGTGCTGGTTGCATCCAGCATGCAGCTGCTCGGCAAGGATCAGGGTGACCTGTGGGACAGTGGCAAGGTCTCCTCCCGTCAATCCCACCTCGTTTCCTACACCGGAAAGCCACTTGGCTCCCACACGGAGTGCCATTGGAAAGTCAAACTCTGGACGGAGGATGGTTCTGAGACACCATGGAGTCCGCCGTCCCGTTTCACGATCGGGCTGCTCGAAGCCGCCGATTGGCAGGGGCCGTGGATGACCTATGGTGACGACCCGGAGACCCAGCAGCCAGTTTCTGCGGAGAAACACCTGTGGTTCCGCCGCAATCTGGAGCTCGGCGAGGCTCCGGCCAGCGCTGTGATCCACATCGCCTCGATCGGATACCATGAATTGTATGTCAATGGCACCAAAGCCGATGACCGGGTGCTGGCGCCGACACTGGCCCGCCTCGACAAGCGGGTCCATTATGTGAGTTACGACATCGCCCACTTGCTGCGCGCGGGCAGCAACAGCATTGGCCTTCACTACGGACCGGGCTGGGCGCGTTACGCTTTCTTCAAGACGTCGCCGGCCATCCGGGTGCAGTTGCATGGCATGACTCCCGGGGGGCAGGTGATCCGCCTCAGTTCCGGCAAAGACTGGCGGTACCGGGTAGCAGCCAGTGAGAACACGGGGAGCTGGAAGTGGGGCAACAATGGTGGCGAGCGGCTGGACGCGAGACGTCTGGTGCCGGACTGGAATCTTGCCGGTTTCGACGACCGTGCGTGGTCGAATGCCGTTGAAACCGAGAAGGATGTCATCCTTTCCGCTGAGATGATCCCTCCATCGCGGGTCATCGCCACCATTCCAACCATTGACGTGAAAGCGGCGGGGACTTCGGAAAGTGGCGAGGCTGTGCACGAGGTGCTGTTGGAGAAAAATTTCACCGGGTTCCTGCGGATCAAGATGCGCGGCCAGTCAAAAGGTGATCGCATTCAGATCACCATCGCCGATGCGCCGGATCCGAAGTCGGTTTTCAATCAGGTGTCGGAGTATGTCTGCTCGGGCGAAGAAGGGGAGCTGTTCCAACACCGGTTCAACTATTGCGCCGGTCGTCACCTGACCATCCGGGGATTGAAGCAGCAGCCGCGCGCCGAAGACATCACCGGTCTGGCGATCTCCAATTCGTTGGAGCGTGTGGGTTCTTTCACCTGCTCCGACGAGTTGTTCAACCGCATCTATGAAACCGACGTCTGGACATTTCTGGCCAACACCACCGAGGGATTCACGGCCGACTGTCCGCACCGCGAGCGGATGGGTTATGGCGAGGTGGCTTTCGCCACCTGCTGGGGGATCGGGCTGCCGAATTTCGAGTCTGGAGCGTTTTACTCCAAAGTGGTGCGTGATTGGTCCGATGTGCAGGAGCAGAACGGGTGGATTCATCACACCGCTCCCCAAATCAACCAGCATTATGGCGGTGCGATGTGGAGCAGTGCCGGACTCAACGTGGCGATGGAAACCTACCTTCACCACGGCGACGTCCGCGTGCTCGAAGCCAACCATGCGGCAGCGAAGCGATGGCTCGGGTTTCTTGAGCATCACGTGAAGGATGGCCTCTTGCGAAACTACAATCCGCATTGGGGCAAATTTCTGGGCGATTGGGCCGCCCCCGGAGGGCGCAAGGAACGGGGTGACAGCCCGGAGGCGGAATATTTCAACAATTGCGTTTACGCCAAAAATCTCGCGGACTTCATTCGCCAATCGGAAGTTCTCGACCGACGGAACGGCATTGAGGACTATCGGCAGCGCCTCGACCGCTTGCGCGTCCGCATTCATGAGAAGTTCTATCGTGCCGGAACAGGCGACTACTGTAACGGAACCCATGTCCAGAATGCCTTCGCGCTTCTCGCCGGTGTCTGCCCGCCGGAACTACGGGAACAGCTTCGAAGCAAGTTATCCGAAAGCATCCGCACGATTGGATATCTCGACATGGGAAGCTCCGGATTGCCTGTTCTGCTGAAGACCATGATCGAATCCGGCCGGGGAGATGTGCTTTTCGCGCCCTTGAAGAGCACCTCGATCCCGAGCTACGGGTTTTTCCTCCAGGACGGGCAGACCACCTGGCCTGAATACTGGGAACCCCGGGAGAGCAACATCCATACGTGTTACACAGGGATCGCCTCGTGGTTCATCAAAAGCATCGGTGGCATCCGGCCGGATCCGTTGCATCCCGGGTTTCAACAGTTCCTGATCCAACCAGTGCCGGCAGGCGGCCTCACTCATGCACGTGCCAGCACTGAATCACCCTATGGCACGATGGTTAGCGAGTGGCGGCGGAAAGGCGGTGTCTTGACCCTTGATGTCGAGATTCCACCCAATGCAACAGCCACCGTTCATGTTCCCACCAGTGATCCTGAAGTGTTTCGCAAGAGCGTATCAGGCATCAAGGGGATCACGTTCCTGCGCGTGGAGCCGGAGCGCGCCATTCTGCAACTGGATGCAGGCCGTTACTCCCTGGATGCGCCATTTGAGGGAACTGGTGAATGACCGGTGTATCCCGATAAGCTCGGGCTTCATGGCGCGGACCCGATGTCGCACGTGGGGCGGCGGACATCATTGATTAGACGACCACTTCGCGACGATTGTCGAGGCCGTTGGGTAAGGCCGGACGGTATTCGCATATCTGCGGAAATTCCTCACCTGCATCCTCACGGCGGACATTCCGGAGATTGTGCATTGCGTCGCATGCGTCCTGTTTCACATTCCATTGACCCTTACGGTCGTCCAGATTTTCGCGATCGAACTGGGTGCCGACATGCTGCCTGCCCTCGGGTTGGGGCAGGAGCCGCCACAAGCCGAAACGATGCGAGATCCCCCGAGGCGGCGTGAGGAGCGCCTGCTGGACAGGAGGCTCATGCGCCGGGCCTGCCTCCGGCTGGGCATGCTGCAGGCTGCCGGGGGCGATGCTGTTCTTCTTTGCCGTGCTGGCGGTTGGCAGGTTGGCGACCGGCTCGAATCACAAGAGCCGCGTATCTCCAAGACACCACCGCGTGCCTCGCCATCATTGTGGTGATGCAGGTTTCCAACCTTTCCGCATGCGGGGATGCGCGCCGATTCGCACTGGCCCGGTCGCCCGGCACGAACCGCTGGATCGCCACCGGCCTCGCCGCCGAGCTTGGCCTGCTCTTCGCGGTGATCCCCACCCGATGGGGACAGGCGCTCTTCGGAACCGCAGCGCTTCACGGATGGGCTTGGCTGCTGGCCATCGTGTGCGCGGCATGCTTTCTGTTGCTCGAGGAACTCCGGAAAGCCATGGCCAGACGGCGGAGTATCCCTGACGACCATGATATCACGCGCGTTTGATCGCTTGACTTTGAAGCTGGTTCATTCAGGTTTTAATCGGGTTCAAGACAATCTCCTGAAACCATGAAAACTCTATCTGATGTGAAATCCGGCGAACTTGCCGGTGAGGTGGGTTTTCCCCCGAATGCTCCGGGGCTGTCACGCAAATGGGGAGCAAACCACGGTGAAGCCGCGGATCATCCGCGCAGGCACCACGCCAATTGCAAGCCATCCGAGGACAGCCGCGAAGACCTCGGGATCCGCCAACTCAAGATGAATTCCAAAGGGAAGTGCTGAGACGCTTCCCATCATTGAACCGGCATGTCGCAGGCCCAGGAGCCATTTCAAAGCAGCGCGGAACGACACCTCCGGCTGTTGGGGAGGATCTTGCGTTCTTCCGTGTTCCGCAGGTACCAATCCGCGTTTGAGGAGACAACCGGACTGGCGTTGCACCTGTTATCCACCGACGGTGGGTTGCTGGTCGATCATGACGCGCGTCATCGCAACACTTTCTGTGAACTACTGCATTCGTACAACACGGCATGTGACGAGTGTTGTAAAATGTGGAGGAGGATGTCGCTCTTTGGCGATGGCGACCAGCGCCACTTCACGTGCTTTGCCGGACTCTGCGAAAGCTGTGTTCCAATCCGCGTCGGCAGCAAAACCATCGGACTGCTGATTGCCGGAGAAGTGGCGATGGGTCCGCCAAGCCAGGCGAAGTTCGACTGCATTGTTGCCCGGTTGCGGCAGGACGGTCACGTCATTGAAAAGTCCAGACTGCAGCGGGCCTATTTCTCCACCCCCGCTTTCACGAGAAAACATTATGAATCGGTTCTCAACCTGCTGGAGGTCTTTGCCGGACATCTTTCCCTGGTCGCATACCAGATCGAGCTGCTTGATGGCGGATCCACCGATCCGGCCATCCGCAGAGCAAGGAAATACATCCACGCCCACCTCGGGGAACCGCTCGTGCTGAAGGATGTCGCCCGCCGTGCGGATCTCAGCACGTGTTACTTCAGCACGAAGTTCAAGCAATCCACCGGCATGCCATTCACCGAATACGTGGCCCAGGCCAGGGTTGAGAAAGCCAAGAAATTGCTGGCCGCTCCGGGCATTCGTGTCTCGGAAATCGCCTTCGCCGTCGGTTTCCAATCGCTCACGCAGTTCAACAGGTCCTTCAAAAGCATCACGGGATGTTCGCCCACCCGGTTCCGCGACGGTTTTGCACGCGCGATGGCAGCGACCATTCAGGAGGCTCCGGATCATCCGTAAAGGAATTCCAAAAATCCGGTGAGCCGTCACCCGGCGATTCTGGCATGCTGATGCTGGATCGTGGTCGGTACATCGCTTCACGAAACCACCGCAATCCACCTGTCGGGTGGCTTCAATCTGGCGGAAGCGCCGGCGGGTAACATGCCGCCGGAATGGATTAAAGCATTATGAACACACTCGCGAAATGGAATCCGCTCAATGAGTTGAGCGACGTGCAAAGCAGATTGTCGTCCTTGTTCGGACGGCTCAACATGCACACCAACGGATACGACGGCTTTGCCGACTGGTCGCCGCTGGTGGATGTTTCCGAAAATGACAAGGAATTCGTCATTCGTGCGGAAATCCCGGACGTCAACAAAGAGGAGGTGAAAGTCCGTGTGGAGAACGGCATGCTGCATATGGTGTCATGACCGAGCACTATCCCATTGTTGGACAAGCACTCTTGAGTACACTGGAGGCGGCCCTAGGAAGTTCGTGGACACCGCAAGTTCAAGAAGGTTGGGCAGCTATTTATGGATTTGTCAGCGCCACCATGCTGGCTGGGGCCATGCCCAACATGTAACACCAACCATCAATCGAAGAAATGTCTCACTGGTTAGGCTGGGGGTCACTTGAGTTGGTTGCTAAAGTAAATGAAAAGAATAGGGGTATGAGGTACCATAGATGACCAACGACAGGTAATTTTGTGAGGGTTTGAAAATACGCAGGCAGGGATATGGGTATCAGGTACCATAGCTTATAAACTACTTCTAGAATATTGTGAATGTTAGTTCTGTGTTGGGCGGCTTGGAAGATATCTTATACTGAGAAAACATCGAAACTTGATGAGGACCAGTAAGCGAAACCTAGAAAGTATATTGTGAGATTAATTGACAGCACTTTGTGCAACACAAGCAAAGATATGTACACAAG
>CBFGOB010000010.1:0-17188 GCA_965650215.1 uncultured bacterium
TATCTCGAGTGTGGCGCGGTGGTGCGTGGGGTGGTGCGCGCGATCGGCGCGTGCCATGTCGCCGTGCGGGGGCCGGGGATCCTGGATGCGGGCACGCGCAGCCGAAAAACCAACATGCTGGTCCTGCGCGAGTGCCGCAACGCGCTGCTCGAGGACTTCACCCTGCTCGACCCGATCGGCTGGTCGATCCATCTGAGCGCCTCCAGACAGGTGACGGTACGCAACACCCGGGTGATTGGTTGGCGCGCCAACAGCGACGGGCTCGACATCGAGTATTCCAGCCATGTCACCGTCGACGGCTGCTTCTGGCGCACCCATGACGATTGCATCGCCATCAAGGCGATCTACCCGCCAGGGGTGAAGGGCGTGCCTTTCGAGGAGATGATCAATCCGGAATTCCTCGGTGGCCACCAGGTTGAGCCGGTCAAGGGTGACCGCATGGGCGACATCGACATCCGCAACTGCGTGTTGTGGAACGACCTGAGCGGGCAGGGATTCGAGATCGGTTTCGAACTGCGCATCGATGAGGTCCGCGGCGTGCGTTTCCGCGACAGCGACATCATCCACGTGCTCAGCGGCGGTGCCTTCACAATCCACAACGGCGATCAGGCGGAGATCCGCGATTTCCTCGTCGAGAACGTGCGCGTCGAGGATACCGACCGCTTCATCGACTTCCACGTCGGTTTGTCGATCTACAGTGCCGACTGCCCCCGCGAATTCCATCGCAGCACGCCCAAGCGCAAGGCACCAACCAACCGGCCGCTGCATGCCAACAATCCATGGCAGTGGTCGGTGCCGGATGCCGACCGGATGGCCTACCACGAGGCTTACCGCGGTTTGGTCGACGGTGTGACCTTCCGCAACGTGTCGCTGCTCAAGCCGGCGAAGGCGGAATCGATCATGAACGGGTTCAGCCCGGCGAAGGGCATCTCGAATGTCCGCTTCGAAAATGTCCGCATCGCCGGCAAGCCGGTGCGCACGGCCGATGACATCGGCATCCGGATGAACGACCATGTGCGCGGGGTGGATTTTATCGTGCCTCAGGCAGGCGAGTGAAGTGAGTTCCGGATGGGCTCGTTCGTAGCATGCCGCAAGCGATATGGCGGCAGCAAGCCGCCAACGCGATACAGTGGCGCTCAGAGAGCGCCATTCCGTGAGGCGGGCAAAGGAGTGGCTGCCCCCGGCTGCCATGTTGCGGGCTGGCGATGTTCAATCGCCATCGGGCCCGCGGCCTGGTGCCAAGGCATTCCAGTCGCTTTCGGTGGCGGTGCCTTTCTGGTGCTCCATCAGGATTTTCCAGTTGCCGTCCTGGCGCGTGAGCAGGGCCTCGAAGGCGGTGTAGGTGGTCACCGGTTCCGCGCCGGCTTCGGTTGCGGTGTAGCGGAACACTCCCGATTCGTGGGCGGTGGTTGCGTCGCGGTAGCGGTGGGCGAAGCGGAAATCAACCGAGGACTTCACCTCGCCGGCCCGCGTGCGGTCGAAATCCGTTTGCCAGCGCGCAAGCGCCTGGCGGAGCGGATAGCAGCTTTGCTTGGTGCCGGAGATGATGACGCCCTGCTCGTGACAGGTTTCCTGATAGGCCGCGAAGTCACCTTCGCTGACCGTACGCGATACCTTTGCCCAATACGCGTCGAGTTCCTCGCGTGCGCTGGTGTCGGGTGAGGGAAGGGCGGTCGCCCGGAAGCGGCGGATGGCGATCGGCCCGTGGTCGCCTTGGATCGCGATCGGCCCGGATGAGGCCTCGCCGGGGAGAGGATGGGACGCGGTGCCGCCGCTGGTGCTGGCATTCTCCTGGACCAGGACACCGTTGACATGGACGCTTTCAAACATCGCGTCGCGGGTTTTTTGTCCCTTGGCGTCGAAGCGCGGGGCGCGGAACACGATGTCCATCGTCTGCCAGGTGCCGGGTGCGGTGGCGGCGTTTGCTTTCGGGGCCGAACCTTCCGTCCATTGCCGGTCCTTGGGCTGCGTCTTGTCCCAGCGTGCGTAGAGCCCTCCGAGGTCGGCCGATCCGACCTTTGCCTTGCCGAAGCTGTCGAAGATCTGGATCTCGTAACGGCCCATCAGATAGACCCCGGCATTCGAGCCTTTCGGGGTCATGAATTCCAACTCGACCCGCACATCGCCAAAGGCCTCGCGGGTGTGGAGGTAGGGGATGGACTTGTCCTTGGTGAGACCGTTGACCAGAATCGTGCCTTCACCCTGGGTCCGGATTTCGTTTTTGCCATCGACGGCGCTGGCATCCGCGACGCGGCACCAGGCGCTGGTGGGCTGGAAGGCGTCGAGTCCCTTGGCGGACAGGAAGTCGTGGGTGCTTGCGTTGGGCTCGGCGAGCAGGCCGGTCGTGCCGCAAAGCAGCAGGCAGGCGAAGCGTGGGGGTTTCATGGCGCCAGGATAGGTCGGGCCCCGCCTTGGATGAAGAAGTTTTTCCGAACGTCTGTCGCATCGGCTGACAGAAGCGGTCTTGCCCGGACGTCATGGAGTGGATGGCGCGGCCGCGTCGTCCTACCGGTTTCCTGACGGATCGCGAGCTTGTTCCCCCGGCTTGTCGGCGGCAGTTCGCCCCGGTGCCCCGGCCATTGCTCCGGAATGCAGAATCGAAGCGCGAATGTTGAAGCGTTGGAATAAGCGCTTTGGCTCCACCTGCCCCGACATGTCGGGGTTCGTGCCCATTCGTGAAATTCGTGGTGAAGAATCCCCCCCCCCCTCATCCTCCGCGCCTTTGCGGTGCAATCCTCTTACTTCGTCCACTCGGGGTGGATGTGGGGCGGGCCTTCGTTGCCGACCGCTTGCTGCTCGGCTTTGGGGGCATGCAGGACTTCGCGGGTCATGCGGTGCCATTCGGCACTCATCTTGGCCACGAGCTCGGGATGCTGGTCCGCGACGTTGTGCAGCTCGCAGCGGTCGTCGCTGATCCGGTAAAGCTCCCACTTCTTGCTGCGGTAGCTCACCAGCTTCCAGTCGCCGTCGCGCAGGCCGCGGTCCTTGGCATGCAGGAGGTGGATGGCCGGGCGCGGGCCTAACGGCTTGCCTTCCAAAATCGGTTTGAGGGAGACGCCCGCGAGCGGACGCAGCTCACGCTGCGGCCAGGAGTCCGGCCGTTTGGCGCCGGCGATCTCGGCCAGCGTCGGCAGCACATCGACCAGATGCGCGGGATCATGCACCACGGCACCCTTCGCGGTTTTCAGGCCTTGTGGCCAGTGCACGATGGCCGGTGTGGCGATGCCGCCCTCGAACTGGTTCTGCTTGTAGTAGCTGAAGGGGGAATTGCGCACCCAGGCCCAGCCGGTGCTGTCGGTCCATTTGGCTGCCGGATCATAAGGCTCGAGATCCTTGCCCAGATTCCTGCGGTCATACGGACAGGCACCGTTGTCGGAGAGGAACAGGATCAGCGTGTGGTCGAGTTCGCCTTTGGCTTCGAGATCGGCGATCAGCCGTCCGATTTCGCGGTCCATGCGGTCGATGAGCGCCGCCAGGACACTCATCCGCCGGCTTTCCCAATCCTGCGTGTCCGCGGGCAGGTCCTGCCAGGCGGGAATGTGATCGGGCCGCAAGGATGGTGTGAGCGCGTTGCCGAACAAGCCGAGTTGTTGCTGCCTGGCGATCCGCGCTTCGCGGATCTCATCCCAACCGGCGTCATAGCGTCCGCGGTATTTTTCGTAGTCTTCCTTGAGCGGTTGCAGCGGCGCGTGCGGCGCATTGAAGGCCACATACAGGAACCATGGCTTCGCTTCACGGCGTGCTTCATCGAGAAAGGACAAGGCATGGTCGATGTTGGCCACGGTGGTGTAGAAGCCATTCTTCGGCACGTTCCATTCGCGGCCGTTGAGGCGGAAGGTCTTGTCACCGGTGTAGTAGTTGGTCGCGCCGCTCAGGTGGCCGAAGTAGCGCTGGAAGCCGAAGTCCGTCGGTTCCTTTTCCAAATGCCACTTGCCGGTCATGGCCGTGAAGTATCCGGCACCCTGCAGGACTTCGGGGATCGTCACCGCATGCCTCATGCTTTCGTCTCCGGCCTGGCGGCACCACTGGCCGGAAAGCAGGCTGACGCGCGACGAGTGGCACTTGGCGGTGTTGGAGAACTGCGAGAAGCGCAGGCCCTTCGCGGCGAGGCGGTCCAGGTTCGGCGTTTCGATCTCACTGCCATAGCAGCCGAGATCCGAAAACCCGAGGTCGTCGGCGAGAATCACCACAAGGTTGGGGCGCTTGGCGCCGGTTGCCGTGATCGACAGAATCCATGTGAGACACAGGCTGATGATGAGGCTTTGATTCATGACTGGCGGATCGTTGTTGGATGCCCAAGGTGGCGCTCCCTCGCCGAGGGGGCAGCTTCATGGGCCACCATGGCCAAAAGATGCCCTTCCGGCGAGAGGGTGCTACCGTGAGGCTCCGGGCTTCCAGGGAGTGGCTTCGCCCCGTCGGACGTGGTGCTGCATGCGATCTGTCAGCGCCTTGAGCTTGTCGGGCTCCTGCGTTGCCAGATCATTCGTTTCTGCCGGGTCTTCGGCGAGGTTGTAGAGTTCGAGCGGGCCCGCCGGCGTGTTGCGCATCAACTTCCATCCGTCGGCAATCAAGGCATGATACGCATTCCCGCCGTAGCGGCCACCCTCGCGGCGTACGAAATAGAGGTCGCGTCCGCCAGGGACCGGCTTGCCGTGCAGGATCGGCATCAGGCTCACCGCATCGAGATCCGGCGGGATCTTCGCGCCGGCGATTTCGAGGAAGGTGGGGAAGATGTCGAACAGCATGCCCTGATGGTCGCTGACGGTTCCGGGCTTCACCGATTGCGGCCAGCGCAGCATGAAGGGAACGCGTAGCCCGCCGTCATGATGATCCTGCTTGCCCCCGCGCCACGGCGCATTGTTCTGGTGATGCGGCAAGGACCCTCCATTGTCCGCGGAGAACACCAGCAGGGTGTTGCGGTCAAGACCCGAGCTGCTCAGGAATTCCAGCACGCGTCCGATCGCCGCATCCAGATGCTCGACAAAGGCGACGCTGCGGACCCGCGCCATGCTCATCTCCGGTTCGCGCTTGCGCACCTTGTCGATCCATTCCTGCGGCGGCTGGATCGGAAAATGCGGCGCGTTGTAGGCCAGGTAGAGAAAGAACGGCTTGTCCGGTTCCTTGCTGCGCTCCTTGAGGCAATCGATCGCCCAGTCGGTGAACATGTCGGTCGCATGCGCGGTCGGCTCGACGGTTTCCGCATTACGCCGTAGGAAGTTGATCCCGCCGCGCTTGGCCGTGTGGTAGTCATCCATCATGTCCCCGAGAAAGCCGTGGAAGAAATCAAAGCCGCGTTCGTTGGGAGTGTTCGGCGATTCGAGGCCGAGGTGCCATTTGCCGATGATCGCCGTGTGGTAGCCGGCCCTGCGCAGTTCGTCGGCCAGGGTCGGAACCTTGGGGTCGAAGTAGCCCCAGGAGTTTCCAGCGTCGGTCCGGATCACTCCCGGCACACCGACCCGGTCCGGGTAGCGCCCGGTCAACAAGGCGGCACGCGATGGTGAGCAGACGGTGCAATTGGAGCGCATCGCGGTGAACAGGATCCCTTCCTTGCCGATGCGGTCGATGTTCGGCGTCCGGATTCCGGATTGCCCGTAGGCCGAGACGTCGCCATGGCCCTGGTCGTCGGTGAGGATGACCACGAGGTTGGGTCGTGCCTCCAGCGCCTGCGACCGCGGGCACGGCCACGCGAATGCCGCGAGGGTCAATAAAACGGTGATGTTTTTCATCAGATCAAGAGAACCACGGATGAAGAAGTTGTGGGTCAAAAGTTATTGGTTATTCGTCGAGAAGATCAATATCCAACTCCGTTTCTGGCCTGTGTTCATGTCGCTCCGCCCACCCCGGATCATCGAAACTTCATAGCGTCTTGTTCAGCAACTCTTCATCCGTGTTGATTCGTGTCCATTCGTTGTTGGAAAATCCTTTGCCTGATCACTTCTAACAAATAACAAACAATTTCCCCATCCGCTTTCACCTCTCAAGGACAAGCTCCCGCTCGACGAGAGGAATCGGATAGGCGGTCAGCCAGAGGTCGGGGGTGAAGTCGGGTGCCTTGGCGTCGAGTCCGAGGACGACGACTTCGCAGGCTTTGCCGATCATGTCCCCGGTCACCGGGATGAGGTAGGTGTAGTTGGCATCGGTCTTGGGCACCCCGTTTTCGAAGGGGTTGACCGCAAAGGACGGCGCGCGGAAGGCCGCACCGCGGATCTGCCTGCCGACGCGCAGTGCGACCCAGGCGCCTTCGACGCCGTGAGTGCCCTTGCAGGCGACGGCGAGGTAGCTGCCGGGTGCCGCCTCATCGAGGGTGAAGGACTTCGACCAGGCCTTGTGCGGCGTGCGGAATTCCGGGAAGAGCCAGCTGAGTTTCGCACCCTGGACCTCGAGCGCCTTGCCGCCTTTGCCGAAGGCCTTCAGCTCGGCGACGCGGTCGGGTATCCAGCGCGAGCGCAGGTAGCGCACGGTGCTGGAGCAGTCGGCGACCATCTTCAGCCCCTTGCGGGTCATCGGCACGGTCCGCCAGGTGATCAGGTCCGCTGAAACTTCGGCCACCGGCAGCTCGCTCTGGAGTTCGGGCACCTCGTTGTAAGCCAGCTCGAACACGATCTGTTCCACCGGCAAGGTCCTGCCGAGGTCCAGACGCAGATGGCGCAGGCCGTCGTAGCGTTTGCCGAGGCGGTTCAGATAGACATCGGTGTCGGGGTTTCCATCCGTGAGCTGTTCCTGCAGAATGCCGAGTGCGGGCATCACCGGCTGTTTGAAAAACTCGTCGCGTGCCTTTTGCACCGGCGGGACCGCGGTCGGGCCCGAGCGGCGCAGCGCGCGGACCTCGTGGCTGTCGTTGTCGGAAGCGAAGCAGGTTGCCTCGTAAAGCGCCTCGGCGTCGGCCGGCACTTCGATGGCTTGTGGGGCTCCCAACTGACGGTGCCATGGCTGCTTCAACGGCTTGCCCGCAAACTGCACCATTGGCAGCGAGCCCCTGGTGATGGCATCGGGCTGGCTCTTGAACATTCCGGGATCCGCCGGCTTGCCATCCAGCATTGCCTTGGAAAAATCGCCCAAAACCCTGACACCCGTCGATGAGCCGGGCTCACCCAGCAACTTGATCACCACATCCTTGCCGGGCACATCGCGCACGACCTGATAGTCGGGGCCAAGCACGCCGACGCCACCGGTGTTTTTGCGATCCACCAAAAGCAGGCAGGCGCGGAAAGGCAGCACTTCGACCTCGACTTCCTCGCCGACCTTGAAGGTGCCAAGGATGCGTTCGGTCGGATGGAACTGGCGCACCTGGACGTCGCTGCCTTCGGCGAGGCCGATCGAGGCATCCAGTCTGATTTTGCGCAGTGCCGGCTGCCACTCGAGGTTGCGCATCGTGAGCAGGCGCGTGTCGTCGTTGCCGCGGGCGACCGCCAGCGGGCCGTAGCGGTTTTCATCGAGCACCATGCCCTTGACCAGGATGTCGCGGTAGCGGCGGGTCAGGTTGTAGATGCGTGCGAGCTTCGGGAATTCGTCGTCGCGCAGGAACCACGGGCTGCCGTAGATTTCCGGCGCCAGGATCAGGTTGCGGTTGAAGGCCTGGAGCACGAGATCGTCCTCCCAGTAATCGAGGCAGGAAGAGATGCAGACCCCGTGGTCTTCGGTGAGGCGCTGCAGGCCGGGCACCAGCCCGCGAGAGATCGCCTCGACCCGGTTGTGCGTGCCGGCGCGGCTTTTGTTGGTCATGTGCACGTCGATGTAGGTCTCCGCGCCTTCCCACAAAAATGTCGTCGCGTGCGGCGTGGCGTGGCCGAGTTCGAGCCGGTGGTTGAGCAGGATCAGGTCCGGGCTGTGCTTGCGGCACTCGATCATCGTCCGGGCAAAGGCGTCCTGTTTTTCCGGGCGCAGCTGGGTGCAGACGGCATCCATCTTGAAGAGCGCAAAATCGTAATCCCGGCAAAGCTTCACCAGCATTTCGCGCCGCGCGCTTTCCTCCTCGGGCGTGTCGCCATAGCCGTCGGGTCCGAGCCAGACGCCGAGGCGGCAGCCGAAGCTCTTGGCCAGCGCATGCACCGGATCGAGCCCGCGCGGGAACTGGCTCTTGAATTTCCGTGAGTCCATCCGGCCGTAATACAGCGGGCCGTCGATGATCCCCGCGTCGAAGGCGTAGATGTCGAGCTTCATGCCATACTCGTCGTGGAGCCACTTGAAGAATTCGAGGTTGGCCAGCGTCTGGGATTCGGTGGCGCCCTCGTTGCGGTTGTTGATCCACGAGAAATATTGGGCCAACGAGGGGGTCGTTTCGCTTGCGCCGGGAATCACCGGGCTCTCGGCCACCGCCGCAAGCGGCGCAGCGAGCATCAACAGGGAACACAGGGAGGTTTTGAACATGGGAATCATCTGTTTCCCCATGTGTGGGGGAAAGAGGCCCCCCATGCCAGCCCGCAGATCGGAATTTCAGGCCCCCGATGCCCTGACTGACCCCGTGAACAGGCTGTCCTTTGATCTTTTGGAAAGCCGAATCACTTGGGCGGGGAGGCATCGGGCAAAATGCAGGAAGTCGCGATAGCGACCTTATTCCACGCCAAAGGCGAAAGTGGCATGGCCGTCAGGCAATGCCCGGGCAACGTGGCGCAGGCATTCTCCCCGTCGCCTTGACCTCGAAGCGTATTCATCAAATATCCAGCCGTTGGATTTCTATCGGCTGAAAGCGTGCGGCTGACGCCGGATCGAAGAAGATGGCAAACGGCTCCTTGCAGCCACTCTGGACCCGCCCCAACGGCTACATCTGTTCGGAAAACGCGCTCTCCCTCGGAACGATGCTGATGCAGGGGTTTGCGGCGCTGTCTGATCTGATGGAAGCTCTGCCTTGATCAAAAATATGCATTTACATGGTAGATGCATGCAATTTCTTCAAAGCGTGTTATGTTACTCCATGTTATTGTCCTGTCTGTGTGGTTTGCGTCCATGCCAGCTTGGGAAGCCTGGGTTTTCGCGGCGTCTTGGTGGGCGGCGTGGCGGTTTTGCGCTGGTCGTCACGGTGTCGTTGATGGTGATTCTGGCACTGGTTGCGGTGGCCTTGTTGAGCTTGTCGGCGATTTCGCTGCGAAGCAGCACCCAGGAGTCCCATGAAGCGCGCGCCAGGGCGAATGCCCGCATGGGCCTGATGACCGCCATCGGCCGCCTCCAAAGCGAGTTGGGCCCGGACCAGCGGATCTCCGCCAACAGCAGCATCCTGTCGACGGCTCCGGTTCGCAACCCCCACTGGCTGGGGGTTTGGGACTCGTGGAAAGCTGGCCCCGGCGAAGCCAGCCAGCACCGCACCCTGCAGGGTGTCAACGACACGCTGCACCCGACCTATGAGCCGAACCGCAGGGATCGCTTCCGTTCCTGGTTGGTTTCCCTTGATGATGCGAATGCGGACCTGCTCGACGCGGCCCGTGACCTCCAACTCGTGTCCAAGCCGATGCCGGACGCCGACACCCGGGCGGTGGTGCTGGTGGGCGAAGGCAGCCTCGGTCCGGGGGCTGCCGCGGGTGATGTGGTCAGCGCGCCATTGGTGCCGATCGCATCGGGAGCCGGTGCTGTTCCCAATGGCCGCCATGCGTGGTGGATCAGCGACGAAAGCCAGAAGGCCCGGCTTCTGGACGACCCCGATGTCACCGCAAGCGGCCTGACCCCTGCCGAGCGGATTTTCCGTCAGCAGGCTGCGCCGACGACCGGCACCCGCAGGGTCGAGGGGCTGGAGGAAATCAGCGACGATTCCCAACTCGCCTCGCTGCCCAGTCTGGCGACCCTGAATCTACTCTCGGGCGTTGTGGGGCGTCCCTCGCTGCGGAATTTTCATCACGTCACCCCGCATTCGTTCCAGGTGCTTGCCGATGTCCGCGAGGGCGGCTTGAAGCGCGATTTGAGCATCCTCTTGGAGCGGCCGATCAATCCGGCGGAGACCGGCGACGAGTTCATGCTCTACCGCTTCGGCACCAAGGACTCGTGGGCCAACATCCCCGCGCTGCCCAACACCCCGCAGGAATGCGTGCCCATTCAGGATCTCGCCGCGTTCTATCAGCTATACGACCACGACCCGAATGGTGCCAGGGGGCGCAAGGGCGGTGTCGAGCACAGCGCCGGCGACATCCATGTGAAGACGCCGGACTACGGCACCACCACCACCTGGGCGACCAAGTTCCTGCGCGAATACACCGGGCTCTATCGCAACCCGGTGCCGATCAAGGTGCAGTTCCTGCTGTCGTTGACCGCGGTGCCGATCACTGACACCGACCGCGCGCATCCGAACAACATTCATCTTCCCGCGGCCGATGACTACAAGCTGCGCCTGGCGGTCTTTCCGGCCATCACCCTCTGGAATCCATCCAACCTGCCGCTGGTGATGCAAAGCGGGGCCTTGTGCCAGCAATTCAGCCTCAAGCCGCCGTCGCTTGCGATCCGCTGCCAGAAGCGTCGTCCGGACGGCACCGTCTACAATGCCAAGTCGCTGAACCTCGCCTATGCCATCGTCGGCTCGAGTGTGTCCGACGGACGGGCCGAGCGTCGCAGCGAAATCCTGAGGCTCAATTTCGCGCGCAACGAGACGATCCGTTTCGAACCCGGTGAAGTGAAGGTCTTCTCCTTGCCTTTCACCGCCTCCGGGGACGTCTACGTCGCCGCCAATCCCATGAACAACGCCCCAGCGATGCCGAAGAACCTGCAGGACGCCTCGGTGGGTTGGAACCCGCAGGGCTACTTCACCTTCACCAATTCCACGGTTTCTCCCGGGCCGCTGACGGTGGTCAACACCCACCACTCGAACGTGGTTTATGAAGCCGGCCCTCCGGCCCGTTACAGCCTGTCGCTGGGCGGTGGCGATCAACTCGCCTTCACGGTGGTCACCGAGAGCACGGCGAATGCGGCGGAAAACATGTCGCAGTCGGTGTCGCCGATTGGTGCGGGCCTGTGCTTTTACATGGCGCCGCGGGTCTTCGCCACCACCGGTTATGCCTTCCTGAACCTTCGGCACCAGGGCCTGGTGTCGCGCATGGGCGGTGCTGTCGGAGTCGGCTCTTCGACCACGCCTGCGGCCTTCAACCGCGCCTTGCTGGCCCAAGGCATGCCCGGGCAGGTCACCCAGCTGCCGATGGAACCGATTCCCGTCAGCCAGATTGTCACCGCCACCGGGGCAGGCGAGAGCCAGCCGTTCCTGCAAATGGCGCTGATGGCCGGTTGCGAAACCAGCGAGCTGCAGAACGGCGGTTTGCTTGGCGGCCGCAAATTCCCGAGCCGGCCCTTCCTTCATTCGAGCCCGATCCAACCCACGTTCATCGATCAGAATGATGCCGTCGCGCCTTACAACCACGGCTGGAACTGGTGGATCGAAGACATGAACTCGGTTCTCGAGGCCCTCGTGCAAGAGAGTGCCAGTGGCAATGGCTACTATGGTGGTGGCTACAGCCCCGAATCGGGCAGCACCCGCGTCATCCAGCAGGAAATCCCGCTTGTGCCACCCATCTCGATCGCCGCGCTCAGCCATGCGCGGCTCGGCGGGTTTTCGCTGGCTGGCGATGCACCCGCGGGGCAGGGCCTCACCGGCACCGGACAGGCGGAAGGCTACGGTCCCAACACCGGTTGGGTTGACAACCCCTCGCCAACCCTTGGCTTTCAACGGGTGACATCGGGTGGCCAGGGCGGCTTGTTCCCGCACGTGCTGCAAGCGATCGGCAATTCCTATGCGAATCCGAACCTCAGTGCGGATGCGGCTTACAACAGCTCGTGGCAACGGCTCTATGATCAGGACAACGGCGTGCGCAATGTCACCTTTGCCGACCATTCCTACCTCGCGAACAAGGCGTTGTGGGACGATTGCTTCTTTTCCTCGCTCACCCCCCAGCGCGGAGCGATCCCACCCTTTGGCGGCACCGACCGGACCCTGGCCCAGGTCGCGCGGGACTTCTTTCTCACCGATCCTGCGCGGCCGCTGCCGAACCGCCGGATCGTCGCCCATGCGCAGGCGCTCGATCAGGCGAAGCTCGACGCCTTGGTCGGTGAGGCCTCGATTTACACCAATGGCATGGCCGACAAGATCGCCGCCCACCTGATGGTCGAAGGGGGTTTCAACATCAATTCGACTTCGGTCGATGCCTGGAAGGTGTTCCTTTCGAGTCTCAGGGGCAAGCCGGTCGCCTACCTTGCAGGTGGCAGCAACCTGCAGGAAGCAGACACCGAGGGCACGCCGGTCGGCTACGGTGCGCTGCCCCATGCCGCTCCGATGACCGGCTCGATCAGTGGGCCGAATTCCCCCGAAGCGCAATGGCTGGGTTGGCGGGAACTCAGCGATGAGGAGATCGCGCAGCTCGCGGAGGCCATGGTCCGCCAGGTCAAGCAGCGGGGGCCTTTCCTGTCCCTGTCGGATTTCGTGAACCGCCGCTTGGACGCCTCCAACGAGGACTTCGCCCTCAAAGGTGCCCTGCAGGCGGCCCTGGATGACGAGTCGGTTTCGATCAACAGCAGCTTCCGTGCGGCCGATCGCATGCTCGATGGCGAGACGGGCAGTACGAATTTCGCCTTCGCCGCCGCCGCGCGCGGGCCGATCGCCTACGGCAGCTCCGCCTATGTCGATCAAGCCGACGTCCTGCGGCATCTCGCCGAACAAATCAGCCCGCGCGGGGACACCTTTGTCATCCGCAGCTACGGCGACGCCCTCGATGCCAATGGCGATGTGGTCGCGCGCGCCTGGTGCGAAGCGGTGGTCCAGCGCGTGCCGGAATACTGCGATCCGAAGGCATCCGATCCAGCGAGCGGCGACGACCCGCAGGTCAAGCAAGCCGAACTCAGCTCCGAAACCAACCGGCGCTTCGGTCGCAAGATGCAGATGGTCGCTTTCCGCTGGCTCCATCCTTCGGAAATCTGACGCCTTATGTCACCTCTCCACTCCCTTGCGGTGATGCCGACGGACAACCGCCACGGGCAGTTTGGCGGCGGACCATTCTTTTTCATGAATGCCTCCAAGGTCGAGATTACGGGCAAGCTCGGGCATTCGACCTTCCAGGTCGAGCCGGGCGCCGTGACGTTTGTCAGGCCCGAAGCGGGGCTGCGGCAACCCGGCGGTTTGGACTTTGCCAAGCTCGAGTTCCATTTCCGCAGCCTGAAAGATGCGCGCCCCTTCTTCAGCAGCAGATGGCCCGTCAATCCCAAGGCCCGGTCGATGGTTTTCTTCGATCATGACCTGCACCACGAGCGCCTCCGCTTCCACACGATCCGCAATTTCATTCCCTGAAAAATATCCATGCCCCAGAGCCTTGATCTACCGGGAAATCTAGTCAATTTGTGATGCTCCCGCCAAATTTATCCCTCTCTGCGAATCTTCGTTGCATTTACTTGGTAAATCCCTGATTTTGCAGGACTCGACGATCTTCAAATCTGAACTTCGTACTACCCCCCGTTCATTTTGTCATGAACCTCCCCCGCACTCTATTTTCTTCATTGCCCTGCCAAGGCCGTTCCAGCCTCAGGAAGCCTGGCGGATTCGCCTTGGTGTCCACGATTTCGATGATGGTGATCCTGGCCGTGCTTGCGGTCGCCTTGCTCAGCCTTTCAGCCATCTCGCTCAAAAGCACCTCGATGGAAGCCGCCGAGGCCCGGGCGCGGGCGAATGCCCGCATGGCGCTGATGGAGGCGGTCGGGCGCCTGCAGGCCGAAATGGGGCCTGATCAGCGGATTTCGGCAAATGCCGACATTCTCTCGGCCAATGCCACCGTCTACAACCCGCGATGGATGGGCGCCTGGGACTCCTGGAAGGCAGGTCGCAAATCCGACGGCAGTCCCGATACCGCAGGCAGCGATCAGCTCAGCTTCCACAACACGGTGCAAGGGGTGACCGACAGCGGACTCGCCCCCAGTTACGATCCGCAGCGCAGGGACCACTTCCGCTCCTGGCTGGTCTCGTTGCCGGCTGACGAGAGCAGCAACCTCGCCCGTGCGGTCAGCGCGCGCTATGAGGTCAACCTGATGCCCGACGAGACCGATGAAAGTGTCACGCTCGTCGAACGCGGCAGCTTGGGCAGCAGTGCCGGCGAAGAGGATTTCGTGCACGTGCCCTTGTGCCGGATTTCTGACAGGCCCGGATCCACCGCTGCCAGCGGGCGTTTCGGGTGGTGGGTCAGCGACCAGAGCCAGAAAGCCCGCATCATGGGTGACAGTTACGACAGCGACTCCAGCCTGACCCTGGCGGAAAAGATCGCCCGCTCGCAGGCACCCGGATCGACCGGCACCAAAAGCGTGACCGGCCTCGAGCGGATCACCTCCGAGCAGGACGCCATGCTGGCCTCGCTGCCCTCGCTCAACACCCTCGATCTCGTGATCCCGGGCAACACGGTCCGTCCGGCGCGTGAGAATTACCATTCGATCACGGACTATTCGGCGGGTGTCATCGCCGATGTGCGCGAGGGTGGCCTCAAGCGCGACCTCTCCGCCCTGCTGGAGCGAGAGATTGATCCTGCGGAGTTCGACTCGGATCCTGTCGCTTTCAGCCTCTACCGCTTCAACACCAAGGATGGCTGGGCCAGCTCGGTCGGAGCCACGGCACCCCAGGAAACCGTTCCGATCCAGGACCTTGCCGCTTACTATCAGCTTTACGATGCGGTCTCGGCCGAGGCCGGCGCGGTGGATCCCTACCGGACCAGCAGCAGCCGCGGGGTGCGCTACTCGCCGTCCTCGCTGGGCGGCATCGACGGGCCGCACCTGCTGAGCACCGACTACGGCACCACCAGCAATTCCCCGATCTATCCGCGCGAATACTCGGCGAACTATCGCCAGCCGAAAATCATCAAGGTCCAGTTTTTGGCGAGCCTGTTTTCCAGGCGGATCAACCCTCCGATTCCCGCCGACCGGAACAACCCGACTCCGAACACCCATGAGTTGCTGATCGGCATCACCCCGGCGATCACCTTCTGGAACCCGACGAATCTTCCGGTCATCTTCCAGATGAACAGCAACCCGGCGCTCGGTGCGCAGATGATGCGGTTCCGGGAGACACCGATCCAGATCCGTTTGAACAAAAACAACGGCCAGACGATCACGGGTTGGTCGACGTTTTCCTATCTGAATGCGTCCGGCAGCCAGCTCAACGAGATGTTCAGCCTCTATTGGGCAGGCATCCATCCGATCCGCCTCGAGCCGGGGGAGGTGAAAACCTGCTCGCTGCCGTGGAGCGGCGACGCGTCCAGCCTCAAAACGATCCACGGATACAACGGCAACTGGAGAAACTGGAACCAGAACTTCTTCTTCAAAACCGACACCTGGTATGTCGGCCATGAGGTCAAAGAAGGATGGGAGCCCGAATCCTTCATCTACTCCAACAATTCGGCGATTGCCGGTACGAACAACGGCACGGCGCCGCTCACTCCCACCGCGACCGATCCGAGACATGTGGTGAACGGCAAGCTGCGTTTCAAAAGTTCGGACCGGATCCAGATTGAAATCGGCTGCGGTGGTGGCACGTCGATCGGCTGGACGAACAATCCTTCCTGCTACCAGGATTACAATGCCGCCACGAGCAACTGGGACCGATCCGCCGGGGTCTGGGAGATGCGGCAGGGTGCCGGCGCGGCGTTCCTCCAACCGCTGTTCCGCCGCGGGATGACCGGTGGGGCCTTGTCCTTGGTCAGTGCATCGCGCAGCGGTTCGGGCATCATCGCGCGCTCCGCGACCGAAAGCGGATGGCCCTTCATGCACTTCGGGGTCTTCGCGGGGACGGAAACCAGCGAAAGCTCGAATTCCGGTTTTGCCGGCGGCCGCAAGTTCCCCAGCCGTCCCTTCCTGCACTCCAGCCCGCTGCATTCCTATCCGTTCCTGGACAACAGCACTGGAAACGACCTCTACAACTTCGGCTGGAACTGGGCGGTGGACCTGATCAACGACGTCTATGAAGCCCCGGTGCAGGTGACGGCGACCGGCTCCAGCTACTGGGGTGGCGGCTACACGCCCGAATCCGGCACCACCCACATCATCCAGCAGGAAATCCCGCTTCTGCCGCCGATCTCGATCGCCGCCCTCAGCCATGCCCGTCTCGGCGGCTGGAGCATCAGCGATCAGTTGGAAATGCCCTATGCCCAAATGAGCCTCACCAACTCGATAAGGAAAAAAAACATGAACTTTGCGGTCGGCTTCGGCGGCTTGCGCCCGAATGTCCTCCAGGCGATCGGCAATTCCTATGCCCATCCGCTGATAGACGCGGACGAGGCCTACACCATCGTCAGCCGCATTTACAACATCCCCGACGGCTCGTTCAATGAAAGCTTCGTCGACCACTCCTACCTCGCCAACAAGGCGATCTGGGACGAGTTCTTCTTCTCCTCGATCACCCCGCAGCGTTCGGAGGTCGAGGTCTTCGAGTCTTCGGACCGGGAAGCCGTGGATGTCGCCAAGGCCTTTTTCTTCGACGGCGAACCCCTGCCGAACCGCCGCATCAAGCCTTATCGCGCCGACCTCGACGAATCCCAAGTCGACGACCTGTTTGCGGAAAAGGATGATTTCATCGACGGTCTTGCCGACAAGATCGCGGCCCACCTGATGGTCGACGGTGTCTTCAATGTCAATTCCACCTCGGTGGAGGCCTGGAAGGTGCTGTTCTCCAGTCTCAAGGGCAAGCCTGTCGCCTATGTCGATCCGTCCTCGGCGCTGGCGGGCAGCGATCCGTCCGAGGCCTCCGGCCACAGCGGCACGCCGGTCGGCCAGTTCGGCCTGGCCGGTGGCGAACCCTACTCGGGCAGCCCGAACGATCCGCGCGACTCCGCGCAATGGACCAGTTGGCGCGAACTCACCGACGATGAGATTGAAGAGCTCGCCACCGCCATGGTCCGGCAAGTCAAACTCCGCGGGCCCTTCCTCTCGCTCTCGGAATTCGTCAACCGCAGGCTCGACTCCAGCAACCCCGAGCTGGCGGTGAAAGGCGCGCTGCAGGCGGCCTTGGACGATCCGAGCGTATCGATCAACGAGGCCTTCACCTCGAGTGAACGCAAGTTTTCCAGCAGCGAACTGGGCACGATGAGCCCGGCCTTCCCCCTCGCGGCGGAGGGGCCGGTCGCCTACGGCAGTGCGGCCTACGTGGATCAGGCCGACATCCTCCGGGGCTTGGCCGAACAGCTGACCCCCCGCGGTGATACCTTCGTGATCCGCGCCTACGGCGACTCGCTGGATGCCAGCGGCAAGGTGGAAGCGC
>CBFGOB010000011.1:0-16769 GCA_965650215.1 uncultured bacterium
TCGGCGCGCGGGCCGATGTTGAGCAGCAGGTTGCCGCCCTTGCTGGCGATGTCGGTGAGCATGCGGATGAGGTCCTGCGAGCTTTTCCAGTTCTGGTCATTCTTCTTGTAGCCCCAGGTGTCGTTCATCGTCATGCAGACTTCGAACATTTTCCCGGGAAACCCGCGCGGCGGCACGTGCTGTTCGGGAGTCATCGTGTCGCCCTCGAAGCCATCGCCGAGGCGGTTGTTGTTGATGATGTGCGGATGCTCGGCCATCAGCGCCGCGAAGGGTGCGACGCGGGCCGGGGTCATCTGGCTCGGGGTGTCCCACCAGATCATGGCCGGGTTGTAGCGTTCGATGATCTCCTTGGCCTGTGGCAGGGCGATGGTTTTGAGGTATTCGTCGAAGTCGCCTTTTTGCACCGGGTCCCATGGGCTTCCCGTAGAGCCACCCGGGTGGATCCAGTCCTGGGACTGCGAATAGTAGAGGCCGAACTTCATGCCGCGGGCGCGGACCGCCTTGGCAAGCGGATCGAGCAGGTCGCGCTTGGCGCCGGAAGCCATCACATCCCAATCGGTGACCGCCGAGTCGTAGAGCGCGAAGCCGTCGTGGTGCTTCGAAGTGATGACGACGTAGTTCATACCCGCCTTCTTCGCGAGTTCCGCCCAGCGTTCGGGGTCATAGTTCGCGGCAGTGAATTGCGGTGCGTAGCCCTTGTAGGTGGCCACCGGAATTTTGCCCAGACGCATGATCCATTCGCCGATGCCCTTGACCTCTTTTCCATCGTATTCACCGGCCGGCACCGCATAGAGCCCCCAATGGATGAACATCCCGAAGCGGGCTTCATGAAACCAGCGGGTGCGGTCGGATTCCTGGGGTGTCGAGAGGGCGCTGGTGGCGAGCGTCGAGAGGGCGGTCAGGGAAAATAGCAAAGGTTTCATAGGTGTCGGTAGGTGTGGCACCACCGCATACGGCAGGGTATGCGGCGATTGTTCCCGTTGGAACGGGATTTTCGCCTCGACTAGTGTCCCATAAGCAAGACACATAAAGGACATCATGGCACTCACCTTTTGATTTCTTGCCGAGCAGGTGCTTGCGCATCCGCGGAGTGAATGGTCACTGGGATGCTGGCACCATGTCTTGGCGGGGATCGCGCCGTGGGTGAAACGGTGGTGTCTCAGGGCGTGAAATGGAAAATTTCCCCGGCTTTCAAATGAACGGATTTAACGGAGCCGCCGTGATGGATTTCGATGGTATCGTTGCGCGACGGGTGGAGTGTGGCAGAGAGCGGTTTCCCGGCGGCCCAGACGATGTCCAGCTTGTGGCCATTCCAGACACGGATCCCCGTGATGCGGCCATCCGGCAATTCCTTGGGCCAAGCGGGCATCAGTTCGATACGGCCCTGGTCGGTATGGACCAGCATCTCCATCAGCAAGCGCGGCAGGCTCAGGACGCTGTCGAGATTGTAGATTCGTTGCCTGGGCTCATGGGAGGTCACCAGACCGGCATAGACATAGTTGCGGCGGCTGAAGCGGTCGAGGCTGGAGAGCACCTTCCCGGTATCACGCAAGCGGGTCGCCATCAATGCCACATGGATGAGGCCGTGCGCCGAAGTGGTGTCGGTTAGAAAGCGGCGATCCAGCGCCACGTGGGCGGCTGTCCGCAGCGCCGGATCGGCATCGGCTCGGAGCAGTTCGGTGCCGGGGAAGATCGGGTAGAGGTGGGAGCTGTGGCGGTGCGAGTAAACATCGCGGTAGCGCGGGTCGATCCACTCGGCCAGGGCGCCGTCGTCGTTGATCCGGTAGGCCGGGAGCTTGTTCCGAAAAGCCTGCCACCTTGCGATGTCGGCGGCATCGAGATCAAATTGCCGTCCCATGGTGATCAAGGCATCAAAGATCTCACGGGCAACGGCCACATCCATCGTCGCGTCCTTGCAGAGCAGTGTTTTCGTGCCTTTCGGCACGTTTTCAGGGGAAATGCCAACTTGCTGGTATCGTCCGTCCGCGCCGAGGACGAGGTAGTCCTCGTAGAAGTCCGCCATTTCGCGATAAAGCGGCAATACGCGATTCTTCAGGAAATCCGAATTGCCGGTCAGTTGGGCGTGTTCGAGGAAAGGGCGCAGGTTCCAGCCCGCGCCGCCCGGCCAAAACATCCACGGATAGGAATGGATGAAATGATTGAGATAGCCCTTTTCCGGGTCGCTGTAATGGGACACGAGAAAACCCCGGGTTCCGAGATAGTTGCGGGCATTGAGTCTCCACCCCGGCAAAACGCGCTCGACGTAGCCGAAATACGACTCGGCACATTCCGGCAAATCCCCCATGGAAACGGCAGAGATGGCGAGGTTGAGGTTGGTATCCAGGACGAATCCGCCGTGCCAGGCCGGATTCCAGCTTCCGCCCCAAATGCCTTGAAGTGGCGGTGGGTACTTGCCGCATGACGAAATCAGCAAGTATCTTCCCATGGCGTGCATCTGTTCCAGGAAAAGCGGCGTGACACCTTTTTCTTGTGCGGTGGCGAGCATTTGATCGGTTGGCGTTTGCGGCCATTGGGTGGTGCAGCCCAAGTCCAGCATCACCCGGCGGAACATCGCGCCGTGTTCGCGCGCATGAGGTTCCAGCAGACTTGCGTAATCCTGAGGCAGTGCGGTCAATTCAGTCCGCATGGCCTCCTGCCGATACTCCTCCCCACCTGCGAGCGGAGTGATCCGCAGCACCATCAGGATTTCCTCCGCGTCCTGCACATGGAGAAGGGATCCCTCTTTGACCTGCATCCGCCCGCCTTTGGTGGTGATGCGGGCCAGACCTTCGTAGCCGCCCGGATCCGCGGCATATCCCGCATGCCAGGCAAGCCAGCCCGGCGAGGCTTCCTTGCGCAGCGAACGGAACACTCCCTTCGGCATGCCGGGAGTCTCTTCGAGGTGGATGGTCAGATCGAGCTTCCGCCCGGCACCTGCCCGGATCCGGATGACATTGGCGTTGTGCGCCCGGGAGGAAAACACCCGCTGCTCGTAGCCGTCCCATAGCGTCAACTCCTCACCGGTTTCCAAATCCAATTGACGGCGGTAGCCTGTAGGATTCACCGCATCACTGCTCTTGATCCGCAGATCGAAGGCCGGATGGGGCGTGTGAGTCCAGTCCTTGCCCGCGCCCATCGCAACCAATTGCCGGCGGGCCTCCGTGGTGGCCAACTTCGCCGCCTCATCCGTCTTGCCTTCATCGACAAGGCGCCGCACTTCCGGGATCAGCTTCGCGATGTCCGGCACGGCCACGATGTTGCGATCCCAGGAGCGGATCAACAACTCCTCATGCACGCAGATGACGCGTCCATCGCCGGGTTGACCCATCACCATCGTGCCATGCCGGCCGTTGCCGGTGACAAACGCGTTCTCCCATTTTTGGGGTGGCTTGTCCGTCCACGCCACCCAGCGCCCCGATGAAATTTCGGACGGCCCGGTGGCGGCCAGGCAGGTTCCGGCCATGGTTCCTAACAGGGTAAGGGAAGCAAACATGTGGCTGAAACCGCGGATTGTCATGGGCGTGAGTGAATTGTCTGTACCTCCATGCTGGAATTCATCATCAATGGTTGCCATCAGGCGGGACCATGTTCCGGCGCAAGGTGACCGGGCCGAGCAGGCCGGATGCTTGGAGTGGCTTGTCCATCCAGCAGCCACTGTGGCCATTTTTTGAGTGTTCCGTTGGCATTGAGCCAGAACCAATAGACCCACGGGCGCGCCGAGTCGGGAGGATTCGAGAAGTTTTGATCCAGATCCGCTGCCGCCGCTTGCGAGGGTAGCGTTGCCGCAAGCGACAGCAACACCAAGGCCCATGAACGGAGCAGGGGGAGTTTCATAAGAACAAAGCGATGAACACAGCGACGGAATCAAATCGACATGCATCCATCGCCCTGTGAAGGCTGAAATTCATTTCCTCCTCGACAGCTCTCCCATAGATAAGACACATAAAGGTCGCCATGGCCCTCACCCTTTTATCCCATGCCGAGCAGGTGGCTGCTTATCTGCGGAGCGAACTTTCGCTTGGACGCTGGCACCCGGTGCTGCCGGGCATTCAGCGTCTTGGGGTTGAGCTGGGGGTGAATCACAACACCGTGGAGGCGGCCTTGCGTTTGTTGGAACAGGAGGGATTGCTGGCTTCCCAAGGGCATGGCCGCCCGAGGCGGGTGTGCGCCGCCGCGTTCTCCGCATCGAAACGCTCCCTGCGGGTGAAAATCCTGCTGTATGATGTGGCCGACCGATTGCTGCCGGATCACATCGAGTTGTTGGCGCGTTTGCAGGAGGCGGGTCATGCCGCGGAATGCGTGCCCAAAACCCTTCAGGATTTGGGAATGAAGGTCGACCGGGTGGCGCGCTTGGTGGACAAGCACCCAGCGGATGCCTGGGTCGTTTGTTCGGGATCGTATGAGATCCTCAGGTGGTTTTCGACCAGCCCGGTGCCGGCCATCGCGATGTATGGGCGCTTTGCGGGGTCTGATCTGTCGATCGCGGGTGCATCACCCAAGAAAAGCCCGGCGCTCGTCACCGCGGTCCGCAAGCTGGTGGAGCTGGGGCACCGACGCATCGTCATGCTTTCGCGCGCAGAACGCCGGAAACCCAAGCCCGCGTTGTTCGAGCAGAATTTCCTCGATGCGCTGGATTCGCTCGGCGTGCCGACCGGGCCGTACAACCTGCCGGATTGGGAAGAAACCCCTGCGGGTCTCCACGTGGGGCTCGATGCATTGTTCCGGCACACGCCGCCAAGCGCGCTGATCCTGGGCGACAACTCATTGAGTTTGCCTGTGCTGCAGTATTTTTCGCGTCGTGGAATTGTGGTGCCGGATCACTTGTCCTTGATCTGCTCGGATCCCGATCCCGCGTTTGCCTGGTGCCATCCGACCATGGCGCATATCCGGTGGGACTATCGGCCGCTGGTGCAACGGATCCTGCGCTGGGCCGATCAGGTGGCCCGCGGACGGGAAGACCGCGAGCAATCGATGTTCCTTGCCGAATTCATCGAGGGCGGAACCATCGGTCCGGTGCGCGCCACGGCAAGCCGGCCGTAAGCTTCTATCAGCAGGGAAGCTTCCTTGCTCATTCGCTGACCATGAGGCGGCTGAAGAGTTTATTGCCGGCAGCCGGGATGTCGGCGGTGACCTGGATGTAGTCACCGTCGTCGGTGGTGTCGAAAACGATGCCGTTGAGGGTTTGGTCGGTGTCCGGGACCGGGGTCGCGTGGTTGGTCCATGGGTCCGAAACCCCGAGGTCGCTGCTGGTTTGGATGTGCAATTGGGCGGTGCCGCGCTTGGTGGATTTCAGGCAGCGGAAGGTGACGCGGAGTTTGTCGTTGCTGCGTGTGGCTGCGGGGAGTTTGCCCTGCATGCTGCCGGAGGGGTTTGTCGCGCCGAGCACCCAGGCCAGGCCGTCTTTCACGCCGTCGCCGTTGCTATCGGTGTCGAAGGAGGAGCCATCGGACCAGGCGGTGAATGGGGTCCGGATGGTGGCGATGGTGGCCGACCCGTCGTGGCCCGCGCCATCGCTGACCGTCAAGGTGAGGTCGCTGCCGGCAACGGTGGGGGTGAGGCTCAGGCCGCTGAGCACGCCGTTGACGAAGCTGGCCGAGGTTCCCGAGAAGCCGCCGGTGCCGCCGAAGCTGACCGTGCCGGTGAAGCTGGTCACCGTCTGGTTCGCGGCATCCTGCGCGGTGAGGGTGATGCCGGTGATCGGCGTGCCGACGGTTTGGGGAGAGGCGATCGTCGAGATGGCGAAGTGGTCCAGCGGCCCCGGCCCCACCGTGGTGAGGTTGAGCACCAGGCTGTTGCCCGCGATCGAAACCGTGCCCGCCCAGCCGTTGGGCAACACGAGAGTCGCGGGAGCGACGCCGATGAGGTTGTTGCCGCCGGTGACGAGGGTGTAGGTGCCGGTGGAGGCGACGCCGGAGCATGTGATGGTGAGCGTCGAGGTGCCGGAGAAAGTGAAATCCTTGCCTGAAGAAAGATTGAGCGGATTGTGGCTGGCGGCCGCGGTGCTGAGGTCGAACTCCAGCTTGCCGCCCGAGGCGACCGTCACGCTGCCGCCGACCGTGCCATTGCCGCCGAGCGTGGCACCGTTGGCGACGCTGATTGTGCCCGTCGCAGCGCTCGAGTCACCATTGATGAACAGCTTGCCGGCGTTGACCGTGGTGGTGCCGGTGTAGGTGTTGGTGCCGGAGAGTATCCAGGTGCCGGTGCCTGATTTGCTGACCCTCCATGGGATCGGTGTGCCGTCTGCGGAATCCTTGATGTCGCCGCTGACACGGCTGTTCCCATTGCTGCCTCCAAACTCGAAAGTCCGTGTGGTGAGTGTTGTGGATGTCGATCCGGCAAGCTGCTGGACCGTTCCGGAAATGGCAATCGGTGCCGAGTTCGCCGTCAACTGCATGGTCCAGCCTGTGAGAGAAGTGAAGGTGGTTGAACTGAAGGCCGGGATCTCCAGGCTATTGATACCAAGGGTATAGCCGTTGGCACCCTCGGCCTTGAATCCATGCAGGCTCTTGGTGTTGCCCAGGCTCCATGGAGTGACCTTGTTGAGGGAGATCGTGGAGCCGGTGGTTGTCGCGCTGCTGTTTCCACCATTGGCCGTGTGGTTGTTGCCCACGAAGATGATACCGCCCATCGATGAGTTGCCGGTGTCCAGACCAAAGGTATTCGGCAGGGAAACCGTGCCCGCCGTGTCATCGAGCAGTTTCAGATAGAATGCAGAGCTGCTGCTTTGCGTTAGGACAACGGTGGAGTTGGGTGAAAGCGCCTGTTTGCCCCGGATGATCAGGGTGCCGCTGCCGTCACCGAGTGTGGTGTTGCCACTGTAGGTGTTGGTTCCGGAGAGCGCCCAAGTGCCGCCGCTTTGCCTCAATTTGGAGAGGCTGATCACCGAGCCGGCAGCGTCGGCAATGTTGCCGGCGAACACATTGTCACCGGTGTTGGAGCCGCTAAGGGTCAGCGTCTTGTTGCCGGTGCCGGTGATCAGCAGATCGGTATTGATGATGATGCTGTTGGCTGCCGTGGCGTTGTTATTGGTGATGCGTCCGCCGTTGGTGGTGCCGGTCAGTTCGATGCGGCGGCTGTCGAAAAGCAACGGGCTGGCGGTCCCCGCGCCCAAGGTGAGACTGCCGCCGTTCAACTGGATCGGGTTGCTGCTGTCCGGAAGGCTGTTGAGCGTGATTCCATTGCTGTTAGCGGTCAGCTTTCCCGTGAAGGTGTTGGAATCGTTGCGGAACGTCGCCCCGGCATTTGCGCCAGACACCAGAACCGTTCCTTCGCCGGAAAGCTCGCCGTCAAAGGTCATGGTGTAGTACTGCGTTGCCAGACTGAATGTGGCGGTCGCGCCGCTGTTGATGGTGATGCTGTTGGCCAGCACCGGGTAAGCGCCGTAGGGCGCTTCAAACGAGCTGCTGCCCGCTACGGTAATGGGTCCGGAGCCGAAGGAGCCTGCGCGGATTTCGGACATGATGCCTCCGTTGATGATGGTGCCGCCGGTGTAGGTGTTGGCTGTGTTGCTCAATATCAATTTGCCGGCACCATTTTTCTGAAGACCATTGCTACCGGCAATCGGACAGGAGATCGTCAGCGTGCGTCCGGATTGCGTGACATTGATCACCGGGTTGTCAAAGGAGCGGGACAGCGTGAGCGTGTTCGTGCCGGAAAGGGTGAGATTGTTGGAGGAAGTCGTCGAATCGGTGAAAGTGATGCCACCGATGGTGCGTGGCGCTTCCAGGGTCACGGTTTGATCCGGGGTGATATTGGCTGTGAAGTTTGCCGTGCGGTCCGCGCCGGACGCGACGGTTCCGCCGCTCCAGTTTGCGCCGTCACCCCAGTTGAAGGGACCGGCAGTGGTTTGGATCCAGGTGCCGTCGGCGCCGGGTTCCCATTTGGCAAAGAGGGTGACCGCGGCATTGGTGCTGTAGGTGGCGCCCGCGGCATAGTCGGTGCCGGTGCCGTCCTCGGCCGTGTTCCAACCGGCGAATGTGAAGCCGCTTTTGGCGAGGTCTCCGCTGTTGGTGGCGAGTGTCAGGTTGACGTCATGGACCTTGCTTTGATCCGCAGGCACCGTGCCGCCGCTGTTGCCATTGCCGTTGTAAGTGACGGTGTAGGTATCGGCGGTCCACTGGGCGTAAAGCGTGTGATTCTCCGCGGTGGCCACGAGGCTTGCGGCATCCACTTGGGTCCCTTCCGAAACGGCAGTGAACCAGCCGTCGAAGGAATATCCGGTGCGGCTGGTCGTGGCCAGCGGGCCGTAGGCTGAGCCGTAGGTGATTTCCTTGGTCGCCGGATCCGCAACGGTGCCGCCATTCGGATCGAAGGTCAGCTGATAGGTATTGGGCGTCCATTTCGCATGGAGCGCGAGGGCGGCGTTCTGCGTGTAGCTGGCGCCTTCGGCGTAGTTGGTGCCGCTGCCATCCGCAGCGGTGTTCCAGCCTGCGAAGGTGTAGCCGGTCTTGGTGAGGCTGCCGCTATTGGTGGCCAGGGCGAGGTTTTCCCCATGGTTCTTGGTTTGTGCGGCCGGAGCGCCGCCCCCGCTGTTGCCGTTGCCGTTGTAGGTCACGCTGTAAGTCTTGAGCGTGAAGTTCGCGCGGACAGTGGCTGCACTGCTGAGAGTGACGGTGGTGGAAACGGAAGTGGGACTGGCGATGCTGGCCGAGCCGCTGGTCACGGTCCAGTTGGTGAAGTCGTAGCCTTCGCTGGCGGTGGCGGCGATCGCCGTGGCGGCATCTTTTTCAACGACCTGTGCCCCGCTTGGTGTAGTGGTGCCATTGCCGTCATTGGCAAGGGTCAGCGTGGTGTGCTTGTCAGCTTCGACGGCGGTGACCTGGCTGTCGAGGTAGGTCGCATCGTTCGCGTCGCAGCTGATGATGGCCGATCCGTCATTGACGTCGGCATCGTTTGCCGCAGCGAGAGTCACCGTCTGGTAGGTGCTCCAGTTGCTGGTGGTGAAGCTGAGGCTGGCTCCCGACTGGACCGTGATGTCGGTGTCGCCGGAGATGCGGGAGACCGAGACTGTGACGGTGTTTTCAGGCGGATTGGAGAGTTTCACCCGGAAGGTCGAGGTTGCTCCCTCGGGCACGCTCACCGTGCCCTTGTCGGTGACCACAGCCAGCACCAGGGGTTCCCACTGTGCGTAGAGGGTGATGGCGGCATTGGCGGTGTAGGTGGCACCAGCGGGGTACGAGGTGCCAGAGCCGTCGGCAGCGGTATTCCACCCAGTGAACCCGTAACCGCTGCGGACCAGCGTGCCCTGGCCGGACAGGGTGAGGTTGAGGTTGTAGGTCTTGGTTTGAGCGGCAGGAGCGCTGCCGCCAGAGTTGCCGTTGCCATCATAGGTCACAGCATACGTGGGCAGGGCGATGGTGTTGAGTGACACAGCGCGGGTGGTGTTGCCATTGCCGTTGCTGGTGTTGGTGAAGCTCACCGTGTCGTTGTAGTCGCCGGCAGCGAGCGAATCGGCAGTGCTGTGGATCGAGACGGTGACCGTGGTGCTGGCATTCGGCGCGAGAGTGCCGGAAGCGCTGCTCAGGTTCAGCCAGGCGGCGGTTTTTCCAGCGGTCCAGTCGATGGATGTCTGACCCGTATTTCTAAGGGTGTACGCCACGGAGCCCGGTGAGAAGGGGCCACCGACGTATCCGGAGGAAGCGAGCCCGTCCGCACCCGTCACCTCGAGATTGCCGGGGGTCACGACCCCCGTGGAGGTAACGTTGAGCAGCAGGTTGGTGCCCGAAATCGAAACCGTGGCGGCCCAACCTGCGGGAAGGTTCAGAGTGGCGGGAGCCACGCCCGAGATGCCACCCGGTGCGGTGATGAGCGTGTAGGTGCCGGGGCTGGCACCACCGGGAGAGGTGATGGTGAGGGTGGATGCACCGGAGAAGGTGAGCGATTTGCCACTGGCGAGCTCGAGCTTGTCGTGACCTGCGGCGGTGCTGCTGAGGGCGAATTCCAGCTTTCCGCTGGCGGCAATGGTGGTGCTGCCGCCGATCGTGCCGGTGCCGCCTAGGGTCGCATTGGCCGCCACACTGACGGCGCCAGAGGCCGAGGTCTGGTTGCCGTTGATGAAGAGCTTGCCCGCGGTGATGGTGGTGGTGCCGGTATACGTGTTGGTACCTGAAAGCGTCCAGATGCTGGTGTTGGTTTTGCTGACGGCCAAGGCGAGCGCCGGGGCATCCGCAGAATCTGTGATCGTGCCGAGGATCTGGTTGCCGCTGGCCGTTCCATCCAATTTCAGCGTCATCGTTCCTACGACGCTGCCCGCCTTCTGCCGTACATTTCCTGAGACCGTGAGCGGGGCGCTGGTGGGATTCAGCACACCTGCCCATGTGGTGGAGTTCGCAAGCAGTGAGGGGAGATCGATGTTCTGGATCGAGAGTCCGTAGCCGTTTGCGCCGTTGACCGTGAGCGTTTGGCTTGTGTTGCCGGATGAGTTCTGGATAAAGTCCAGGTTGCCCAGGGCGATGGTGCTTCCGGTTTGTGAGGACGAACTCGTTCCACCATTTGCCGTGCTGTTGTTGCCGACAAACAACGTCATGTTGTGGGTGGAGCTGGAGGCGAGCATCGCCAGATTCACACCGGTACGGGAGGGCGGTGTGGCCGAGTCGTCGAGCAGTTTGACGGTGGAAAATCCACCCGTTCCGCCGGAATTGGTTTGTTGCAGTTTCGTGCCGGAGGGCAATGATTGCATGCCTTGGAAGACAAGCGCGCCGCCTGCAGGATTCGAGAATCCGAGGATGGTCGTGCCGCTGTAGGTGTTGGTGCCGGACAAGGCCCAAACACCCGGTCCACCCTTGGTTAAGCCAAGGGTCCCGCCGCCGCTACCGTTGGTGATGTTGCCGAGAAAGCGGTTGTTGCCGGTGTTATATCCGCCGAGTTCCAGCGTGCCGGCACCGGTCTGGCTGTTTACGAGGTCGTTTTGTATGGTGATGGCGTTGGCGGCCGTGCCGTTGTTGTTGCTGATGTTCGCGGTCGGGGTGGTGCCGACCAGGACGATGCGGCGGTTGCTGAGTGTCAGCGGCCCCGTGGCACCGCTCCCCAATTGCACGCGCATGGTCCTGCTTTGTCCGCTTTCGCCAAACGTGATGTTGCCCGCGCCCGCGCCATCGTAGAGGCTGTTGAACGACAGATCGGCGAAGTTGGAGCCAACGGGGTTGCTGATGGGACCGGTGAAGCTGTTGGAAGTGCTCGACAGGGTGGTGGTGCGTTGACCGAGGGAACCCGCGCCGCCGATCGGCCGGACGCCGCCGTTTCCGGTGACCGCACCGGTGACGGTGATGTGGCTGCTGGCATTGGCGAAGCTGAGGGTGGAGTTGTTGTTGATGGCAAAACTCTTCTGCAGGGTGGTGTTGCCGTTTGCGGTGAGAGTGGTGCTGACGTTGACGGCCACGCTGCTGTTTGCCGCGCCCAAGGAATCGGTGCCTGCGGTGGCCAGGCTGATATTTCCGCCGTTGATGGTGGTGCCGCCGGAGTAGCTGCTCACACCATAGAGGGTGAGCGTGCCGTTTCCTTCCTTGGTAAGGCTGCCGCTGCCGGTGGCGATGTTGCCCATGATGCTGGTGTGGCCTGCACCGGCGACCGTGAGGGCCGCGCCTGAACCGCTGATCGTGCCGGTGTTGCTCAGGACAAGCGTGCCGGCATCCGACTGGATGCGGGTGGCGCCGTTGAGCGTGAGGAGTCCGCCGTAGAAGTTGGTGCCGCTGATGTTGCGCAGCGCGCCGGTGTTGGAAACGCCGCTGCCATCCAATGCGAGTGCTTCGGTTCCGACGGAGATGCCGCCTTGGATCTGCAGGGTTGCGCCGGAACTCACACTGGTGCCGCTGGTCACGGAACCAAGCGCGGTCGATTTCTGGATGTTGAGCACGCCGCCAGCCACCGTGGTGGCACCGGCATAGCTCGAGCTGTCCGTATCCGGAGCGAGCACCATGGTTCCCGTGCCTGATTTGGTCAGACCACCACTGCCGCTGATCGCGCTGGAGGCGGTGAGCGTGCTGGCGGAATGGTTTGCCCAGGTTTGTGGGAAGCCAAGGGACACCGGGCTGACGAGACTCACCGCGCCGGCAGCGGCATCGACGGTGATGCCGCCGTTGAGCGTGAGCGTTTGCCCGCTGGTGCCGAGCGTGTAGGTGCCGGTGCAGGCATTGAAAGCGAGGGCATTGACGGTGGTCGGGCTGGCGAGCGTGACGGCACCGCCAGCGCCGCCGTTTCCGAAGCTGGCATTGCGCGAGGAGGTCCAGTTGGCGTTGGCCGTGCCGTTCCACCATTGGTTGGCGGCGAGCCAGGCACCCGCGCCGTCGGTTTGGCCTGCGGTGGTTCCGTTGGCATCCCAGGCCAGGTTGGTGGAAAGAGAGTTGATGGTGAGGGAAACCCCGCGTGTGGTGTTGCCGTTGTTGTTGGTCGTATTGGTGAAGGTGACCGTGTCGCTGTAGGTGTTGGCGGCCAGGGCATCGGCGTTGCTGTTGATCGAAACCGTGACGGTGGTGTTCGCACCTGCGGCCAGTGTGCCGCTGGCGGGGTTAAGGGTAACCCAGGACTGGGATTTGGCCGCGGTCCAGTTGATCGACGTCGTGCCGACGTTGCTCAACGTGTACACCTGAGAGGTCGGTGAGAAGGGTCCGCCGGCGTTGCCATAGGCGCTCAGGCCATCGCCTGAAGTGATGGCCAGCGTGCCCGCACCACTGCCGCTCAGTGCGACTGCGAGTGTGGCGGGAATCTTGCGGATGGCACCGGTGCTGTCCTTGACCTGGATGACCAATTGCCAGTTGCCCGCGTCGGCGGTCGCGATGCCGCTGAGGCTTCCGCTGGAGGAAAGCGCGAGCCCGGCGGGAAGACCGGCGGTGGATTCCACGGTCCACGTGTAGGGAGCTGTGCCGCCGGTGGCCGCGAAGTTGTAGGTGAACGCCTGGTTTTGGATTGCTGTGAGCGCAGGCGGCACCGTGATCGCCAGCGAGGTGTCCGGGCAATGCGCCTCGGTTTGTGACAGGAAGGCCAGTTGACGCACCAATTGTTTGCCGACCTTGAATCCATTGAGAAGATTGGAGTCTGCCAGAACGGCAGCGGGCGGGGTGGGCTCACGGCCGAGCGAGGTGGTCGCCATCATCGCGGCGATCATGTTGTAAAACGGCGGGTTCCAGTGGGTGCCGTCGCTGCTGAAGGCAAGGCTGGGATCGACATCGTTGAGACGTGCCGCGCCGAGGTGGATGGGAACCGTCGAGAAACCGTAGGCGACACACTGACCGCGGGCCTCTTCGGTCAAGCTATAGAAGTCTTCCAGTGTGCCGGTGTTGCTCATGCCGGTGTATTGCTGGTCGTAGGCGATGGGCAGCAGGTTCGGTTGGTTCGGGTCCGTCAGCGTGGATGATGCGGCGGCGATGAACGGCGAGCGGAAGTATCCGAGTGTGTACTGGCCGGGGTAGGTGGCGAAGTTGGTGGCCGCGGTCGTTGCCATGTCGTTCGTCCATCCCCACGTTGATGAGGGATAGTAGACGCTCACGCTGTATCCCGATGCTTGGAGAATGGGAGTTAACGCTGAGCTGATGCCCCGCTCGGTGCTGGACCCTGTATGCACATAGCGCAGGCTGTTGTTGGCCGGGGTGATGTTGCGGTAGCGGACCAGGCCGGAGTTTTCGCGGGACGTGGTGTAATGAACGGTCGTGTTGTGGGTGTTGGTGGTGGTCACCGCAGTTCCCGCCAAGCTCGAGTAATTGGAAACCGAGGCGGGCACATAGCTGGTGCCGCTTGCGGCGTTGAGGCCGGTGATCTTGGTAAAGATCGTGGCAGCGAGAAGGTAGGCCTGATTGGTCGTCATCGACAACTGGTTGGCCGACTGTGCGGCATAGCCGCCGGGAATGACGTGGATGCCGCAACCATTGCCAATCCGGTAGCTGTTGGTGCCCAGCGTGTTGATATAGGCGGAAGTGCCCGTGCCGGGCATCAGCAGGAGTGGCGTGGTGCCGACCGCAAGCGCCTTGCGGCTCATCTGCAGGACGCCGTCGAAGGTCATTTCCGGATAGTTGTAGAGCCATGTCGTTTCCGGCAGGATGACAAGGTAGTCATAGTCACCCGCCACTGCCGCGCGCGTGGCGTCGCGATAGGCAGGGTAGTAGTAGGCCTCGGTGAGGCTTCTGCCGGAAAAAACCGTGGCGGCCGCAGAGGAGCCGGAATATCCGGGCGTGGCGGCGAGCATGCCATTGAGCTGCGTGGCGATCGCGGAGATGTCGTGGGAGCTGTAACTGGTCGACAGGCCAACAAGGCGCACGTTGACCGCTGCGGAGTGGAGGGGAGACGCGGTCAGCAGCGGCAACAGGAATGCTGCCTTCACAACGAGCTTACAGGCAAAGGCATGCAATTCGCGATGGATGATTGGGTTTTTCATTGCGGTGATCGGGGGAAATGCAAGCCGCCAAGGCGACGGAAAGCGCCTTTATGAGGCTACAGCTCATATGCTCTGTCCATGCCGCCGGAAATGCATTTCCCGCTCGACAGGGATCCCACAGATCAGACAGGCTGTCCGAGCCATGTCCCTGCGTTTGTTGTCCCACGCCGAGCAAGTGGCCGCGCATTTGCGCGAGGAGCTGTCGAAAGGCCGATGGCGGAATGTGCTGCCCGGGATCCAGAAGCTGAGTGTCGAGCTGGGGGTCAACCACAACACGGTCGACGCGGCCTTGCGTTTGCTGGAGGAGGAGGGGGTCCTGGTTCCCCAAGGTCACGGGCGGCCGAGAAAGCTGGCTGCGGATGCTGTTTCCAAAGAGAAGCGTTTGCTGCGGGTCAAGATCCTGAGCTATGAAAAGGAAGATCGGTTTTTACCGGGCCATGTCGAGCTCCTGGCGCGCTTGGAGCAAGCCGGTCATGCCGCGGATTTCGTGTCGAAATCCCTGAATGATCTGGGCATGGATGTGAAGCGCGTGGCCCGTTATGTAGAGAAGCACCCGGCCGATGCCTGGGTGGTCACCTCCGGGTCGGAGGAGATTCTCCGATGGTTCTCCTCGTGCTCGGTGCCCAGCATCGCCATGTATGGCCGCTTCGCGGGATCAGATATTCCGATTGCGGGGGTCATCGTTAATAAAAGCCCGGCCATGGTCACCGCGGTCCGCAAGCTGGTGGCGCTGGGCCACCGTCGCATCGTCATGATCGCGCGCGCGGAGCGCCGGAAACCGAGGCCAGCGTTGTTAGAACAGAATTTCCTCAACGAACTGGCCGCGCTGGGCATACCGACGGGAGACTACAACCTGCCGGACTGGAAGGAGACCCCCGAAGGCCTGCACGCGTGCCTGGAGGAATTGTTCCGCCACACGCCGCCGACGGCGCTGATCCTGAGCGACGCCTCACTCATTTCCTCCGTCCAGCAATATCTGGCGCGGCACGGCATCCTCGTGCCGGAACATGTGTCGCTCATCGCGCCGGATCCGGATCCCACCTTTGCCTGGTGCCATCCCCCCATCTCGCACATTAGCTGGGACTACCGTCCTGTGGTGCAGAGGATCCTGCGCTGGGCGGATCATGTGGCCCGCGGAAGGCAGGATCTCGAGCAATTCCTGTTGCTTGCCGGATTCGTTGAAGGTGGAACGATCGGGCCGGCACGTGGCTCCGCCAGCCGGCCTTAGTTCCGGCCGGCCATTCAGTGGCCATCAGGCGGCTGGGGCGTTTGGGTCCGGCTCTCGGGATGCTGAGGGTGATCTGGATGTCGTCAGCATCGTCGGTGGTGTCGAAGATGACCTCGGTCTGCCGCAGCCCGGGTTTTGCGAGCATGCATTGCCGGACGAATTGGGCAGGCAGGGCATTCGGGCCGTCCCTTGTCGCCTGCCCGGTTGGCAGAATTCCAAGGATGGATTCCACCGTGGTCTGGACAAGCTGTTTCCGCCCTCGCTGCCGGCGGCGCTCGTCGTGAGCGAGGTGCCGCTGCTAGTGACGATCCGGATCCGAGTTTCGCCTGGTGTGAGCCTGCGGTTTCCCATTTTGCGTGGGAGGTTGAACCTTTGGTGCGCAGCGTGGTGCGCTGGGCGAACCAGGTTGCCCGGGGAAAGCATCCGCATACCAAGACCTTCTCGGTGGCGGAATTCGTGGAGGGCGGCACGGTGGGTCCGGCCCGGCCAGCTTAGGCGGGCGCAATCGCGTCGATGGCGGCGAGTAGCTCCGGATCCAGGCCGGGGCCTTCGAGGGCGTTGAGGATGTCGTCGAGTTGGGCGACATTCCGGGCGCCGACCAGCGAGGAGGTGATGGCCGGGAAGCGCAGCGTCCAGCGGATCGCGAGATGGGTCAGGCTGAGGCCGTGGCGGGTCGCCAGCGCATCGAGTGCGCGGAGTTGTTCGATCCGGCTTTCGACCTGGTCGCATTGCAGGAAGCCTTCCGGCCTTGCGGCGCGCGAGCCTTCGGGGATGCCCTTGAGGTATTTGGTGGTGAGCATCCCCTGGGCGAGCGGGCTGAAGCCGATGCAGCCGATGCCTTCGGCCTGCAGGTAGTCGAGGATCCCCTCGCGTTCCACGCCGCGTTGGAGGATCGAATAGGGTGGCTGATAGATCAGGCAGCGGATCCCCATGTCCCGGAGGATGGCGACCGCGGCCTTGAGGCGTTCGAGCGGGTATTTGGAGAGTCCGGCATAGAGGGCGCGACCGCTTTGCACGGCGCTGGCGAGGGCGGACATCGTTTCCTCGAGGCGGGTGTCCGGGTCGGGGCAGTGGGAGTAGAAGATGTCGACGTAGTCGAGGCGCATCCGCTTGAGCGACTGGTCGAGCGAGGCCAGCAGGTGCTTGCGCGAGCCGTTTTTGCCGTAGGGACCGTCCCAC
>CBFGOB010000012.1:0-16600 GCA_965650215.1 uncultured bacterium
CCGATGCCTCGAATGGCAACAACTGGTGGGAGTTGCCGCTCTCGGTGAAGGTGCCATTCGGCGCGCGCGTTCCCCAGACCCGCCCCTTCATTCCCAAGCGTGCGAGACCGACTTCCGGATCCGAATTCATCTCGTCGCGGCATTTCCCCGACGAACTCCAAGGCGCCTACCTGCACAACAATGTGATCGGTTTCCTTGGCACCAGCATCCACAGCGTCGGCGAGGACGGCTCGGGGTTCAGCGGCAAACACCTCGGCGACCTGCTCAGTTCCGATGACCCGAACGTGCGCCTTTGCGATCTGGAATTCGCCCCCGACGGATCGCTCTATCTGATCGACTGGCACAACCCGCTGGTCGGGCACATGCAGCATTCGGCGCGCGATCCGAACCGCGACCACGATCACGGGCGGATCTATCGGGTGACCTATCCGTCGCGGTCGCTCGTCAAGCCGGTCCGGATCGATGGCGCGCCGCTCGAATCACTGGTGGCCGCGCTTGCCGAGCCGGAGGACCGGACCCGCTACCGCGTGCGCCGCGAGCTGCGCGGCCGGCCCGCGGATTCGGTGCTGCCGGCGCTCAAGTCGTGGCTGGCGTCGCAGGATCCGAAGGACCCCGGGCATGCGCACCGCATGACCGAAGCGATGTGGGTGGCGGCGGGAGCCGGACACGTCGACCGCGGCTTGCTTTGGTCCTGCCTCGAGTCGCCGTCGCATCCGGCGCGTGCGGCCGCGGTGGATGTCGTGCGTTTCCGTTGGCAGGAGCTGCCGGATTACCTGCCGATGCTGATGAAGGCCGCGGCCGACGAGCACCCGCGGGTGCGCCTGGCGGCGATGGTGGCGGCATCCTGGATCCCACCCGCCGATGGCGCCCGTGTGGCGGCCGTGGCGGTCGAGCATCCGGTCGATCCGCACATGGCCAAGGCCTACAGCACGGTGTTGAACGGGCTGAAGCCCGAGCTCCAGCGTCTGGCGGATCAGCGGCTCTTGACGCCGGCGTCATCGCCGAATGCCGTCGCTTTTCTGGCGGGCAAGTTGGCCCTTGGTCCGGCACGTACGACCAAGCCACGTGAATTGCCGAAACTGCCGAAGGCCGATCTCGCGCTTTACGAGTTGGGCAAGGAGGTCTACCGCCGCGAGTCCCACTGCGCGACCTGCCACCAGGCGAATGGCAAGGGCGACAAGATCTATCCGCCGTTGGTCGGCAGTCCCTGGGTCACGGGTGACGAGGAACGCCTGATCAAGCTGGTGCTCAAGGGCCTGTGGGGGCCGATCACGGTCAATGGCACCACCTATGATCCGAAGAACGGGGTGCCGCCGATGATGCCGTTCGAGCATTTGCTCGACGACCAGGAGTTGGCCGGGGTGCTGACCTACATCCGCAACCATTTCGGCAACAGCGCCCCTGCGGTCAGGCCGGAGAAGGTCAGGCAGGTGCGCGAGGCGGTGAAGGACCGGCAGGGCTTTTACATGGTCGAGGACCTGCTCAAGGAGCATCCGCTGCGCTGACCCGAACTTCGCACTTTCCACCCTCGGCAATCCCCCATTAGATCACGGAATATGAAGAGTCCCATCACCTTGAAGCCCGACATCCAGCTTGGCATTGTCCCGACGCACCTCCGCTTTGTCGGCGGACTCGTGCCCGACGCGGAGGGCCGCCTGCCGCGCAATGCCGACGGGGAAATCATCGTCGTCGCCGGGGTGCGCGAACTGGTCGGGCAATCGCCGGTCGCCTTCAGTTGCGTGCAGGTTTCGCTTTTCCCGGGCACGCTGCCCGGGGAGCTCGATCTGCTGGTGCAGGGGCTCAAGGGCCTCGGGCTCGAGGTGGATTTCGTGCTGATGGTCGGCGGCGTGAACCCGATGAATCCCGCCGACGAGGACGCGGTGATCGCGCAATTGCTGCCAAGCCTGAAGTCGGCGGTCCGGCATGGCGCGCGCCATGTGTCCTCGACCTCGATTGAGGAATGGATGAGCGCCGAAAGCCCGCGCACGGGTGCCGACTACGAAGCCGCGATGGAGCAGAATGCCAGATTGCACGTCCGCGCCTACCAGGAAGCCGGGCTCGAGGGATCGACGGTGCAGAGCTGGAACATCGAGTTCCTGCGCCCCGGAGAATTCAAGACCTTCACCAGTTTGCAAAAGGGATGGGAGTGCATCCATGCGATCAACCAGAAACTCGGCAAGTCCTTCTTCAAGATCCTCGTCGATGCCGCGCACTGCGGCGACTCCGGGGTGCCCTTGGCGGAAAACGTGGCGCTCGTTTCCCAAATCGCCGCCGCCAATGAGCTCGGGGTGTTTCACGCATCGGCCAAGACGACGCGCGGTTGCCTGAGTTCCGACGACGGATGGATCGGCGCGATGCTCACCGCGATGGCAAGGACCGGCGCGCTGAAGCATGTCTATGTCGAGATGTTCGATCATCAGGATGCCGCGCTTGAGCCATTGCGCCAGCTTGAACCCGGTCACGGTGTCGATACGACCGACGGCCGCACGTACACCGGGGTCATGGCCGACGGCCTCGCCGACGTTGCCCGCCGGCTCAACAACCTGGCCGCGCGCGGAATTCTCTAACCGAGCCAAGCCTTCATTCACCCAATATCGAATATCGAATATCCAATATCCATTCACATCATGAAACTGCACAACGCCATGTGGCCCGGCCTGGTCGGCAAGGAGCCCGATACCGACCACCCGCCGATTTCACTCGATCACATGCTCGAACTGACCGTCGCTGCCGAAGTGAATGGCCGCAAGTTCGACGGCGTCGATCTCTTCATCTTCCACCCCCACACCGATCCCGATGCGTCGGAGGATGGGATCAAGGCGATGGCCGACAAGATCGCCGCCAAGGGCCTCAAGGTCGGTTCCTTCGTCGCTCCCGTCTGGCCCGGCACCGTGGGTGGCACCGCTTTCGGTTCGGAAGAGGACCGCAGGAATTTCGTGCTGGCCGTCGAGAAGTCCTGCCGCATCGCCAAAATCCTCAACGATCATGGAGTCCGCCAGTCCGGCATCATCCGCATCGACTCCGCCGGTGGTGTGGCCGATTGGTCCAAGGATCCCGTAGGCAACACCAAGTTGATCGCCCAGACCTTCCGCGAAGCCGGCAAGGTGGCGGCCGACCATGGCGAGCGCCTCGCCGCCGAAGGGGAGATCTGCTGGGGTGGCATGCACTCCTGGAAAGCCATGCTCGACACCCTCGAGGCTGTTGGCATGCCCGAGACTGTCGGCTTCCAGGCCGACCTGGCCCACACCTACCTCTACCTGATGGGATACAATGCTCCTGAAGCGGCACTTCTCCACGAGGGCTACAGCGACGAGGAATTCTGGGCCGCCTACACGATCATGACCAAGGCCCTGCGCCCCTGGACCTTCGACTTCCACGTCGCCCAGAACGACGGCACCGTGCACGGCACCGGTTCCCACGACAAGACCGGCCGCCACTGCCAAGCCAACGATCCCAAGGGCAAGCTGGACATCGCCAAGTGCGCCACCTACTGGCTCAAGGATGCGGACGCGCGCGGCATCAGGCACATCTGCTGGGATGGCTGCATGTTCGACAACTCGGTCCTCGAAAGTCCCAATACCTGGAACGAGGTGCTCAAGGCGATGATCGCCGTCGACGAGGCGCTCTGAAGCCCAAGCCACATCATTCACGAAACCCGCCGTGTGCCCCGTGCGCCGGCGGGTTTTTGTGAGGCGGCCTGCGATCGTCTCATTCCATTGGCATGGGCCACGGCATTCATCTCCGTCCGCAAGCCCAACTCATTGGTTTCCGGCTTGTTCGGCGGCGGAGAGGATGGCCTTGTAATCCGCTCCGTATCTTTCCATCGCCCGGATGATGAGATCTTCAGAGGCATCGGCCGACATGCCGGGAATGCCGTTTGCCCGCAGCTTGTCAACCTGGGCGCTCGCCGCGATCTGTTCGTCGAGTTCGGATGCCATGTTGATCCACGATTCACCATGTTTATCTTCCAGCTTCTCGAGAAGCATCCTCCTCATGTGTTCGGGAATCATGGTGTCATTTTCACTGAAACTGTCGATATGACGCCATGCGGCAGACTGTTGGTTGATGATGACCAGCTGGGCTTCGGGCGATTCCGCTTGGGAAGCGTCGGCCAGGATCTTTCGGGATACCTGCTGCGGCATTCCGGCGATTCCCTTCGAGTTGAACATTTCGATTTGCTCTTTGGCTGTTAATTTTTCCCAACCCTCATCCTGAGGCGCCGTGCCTTCGGGAAGAATTCTCGGATCTTCGTCCTGACGGATGATCGGATGACCGGTGGTGTCCCGGCTGCCGGATAGGGCCGGACCTTGTCGAGAAACGCTGTGCTCGCGCGCGATCGCGGGTGGGGCCACCCGGTTTTCGCCGCGAGCGGCTTCCGTCGTTGAATCCGCCGACCCGGTTTTTGGTTTGTTCTTATCGCAGGAAAGCAAGGCGAGGGCGGCGACGGAGATGAAGGCAATCTGAATTTTCATCCTGATTACCATCTCTGGTTCAGTGTTGATTTGCAAGGCCTGAGGCAACCGCATTTCTAAGGCCGACATTCTGACATGGCTTGAAAACGCCCCCACTCACCACCGGCCAAACCACCACCGACATGCCCATCACCCCCGCCAATCACCCTTCCCAACACAGGCTGGATGCAGTCTCAACGAAAACCTTCCGCTGTCGCGCCGGCTAGCGCGCCCTTGAGGAGGGCGCTTGCTGTCAACAGATTGTCTGTCTCGAATGGCACGGGGTTAAGCGTTTTGATAGCGGTTGGTTGGGAGAGGTGCGGGCAATTTGAACCACTGATTACGCAGATTGAATTTGCAGGAAAGTGGTGTCGAAGATGGCCTTGATCCCGTGCCATTCTTGTCTGTCTCCTTATCAGGTTCGACAACTCGGCTCTCCAAAGTCCCGATGCCCGGAACGAAGTCCTCCGGGCGATGATTGCCGTTGGTAGAGCGCTTTGGGATCCAAGACGCATCATTCCGGGATCTGCGATGGCCGACACATGATGTCGGTGCAGTAGGACTTCGGGTCCACCGCCCTCCTTCGCCATGGCTACGGCGAGGGCCACGCAGCGGTTCATCGCGACGACAGGGCCGGGTTTGAGGAGCAGGAGCTGATCATAGAGGTCGAGATGCATGGCCAGTCGGTGCTTGCTTCGTCTGTGAATAAATTGTCTGTCCTCGATTCCAGTCCGTCCCTTTATTCCAAGAATCGATAGGGCATCGTAGATAGGAAATCGTCCACCATTCACCATCCACATGAGCACAGCATATCGAATGGGATTCACCCTGATGGCATTGGCCATGCTGATGAACATGGAAGTCCGGGGAAACGAATCTCCCCTGCCTGATCTGACGCAAGGGACGGAGGGCATCGACCGATCGCTCACCTACAACCTCGGTGCCACAGGCATGCGGGGGTGGATCTATACCCCGTACTGGCCTCAGAACATTGCCGCCATCGATCGCGTGCAGGGACGGACGACCGGATCCAGCCGGCAAATCCTGGTCACCCACGTCGGTGAAAAGTCCCCGGCGGATGGGGTGATGCAGGTTGACGATGTGATTCTGGGCGTCGACGGCCAACCGTTCACCGATGATGCCCGCAAGAGCCTCGCCTGGGCCATCCAGAGATCCGAGAAGACGCCGGTGGCTGGAGAATCAAAAAAACCCGGCAAAACCCGCAGCGGCTACCTGGCGCTGCTGCGCTGGCGGGCGGGAAAGACCGAGACGGTGGAGCTGAAGATGCGCGTTCTCGGCACCTACAGCGATACCGCTCCCTACGACTGTCCCAAGTCGGCGAAGATCCTCAAGGAAGCCTGCGAGGCGCTGCAGAAAGAAACCGACATGTGGCAGGAGATCCGAGGTCTCGCCATGCTGGCAACCGGTGATCGCCGCCTCATGCCGCAGATCAAGGCGATTGCACAAGCGGTCGGACCGCCGACACTCAAATATGACATGCCCAAGATCGGCATGGGAGTATGGCAAATGGCGTATCAGGGCATCTTCCTGTGCGAATATCACCTGCTGACCCGCGACAGGTCGGTGCTCCCCGCCATCCGTGAGATCACGCTCACGCTGGCCAAGGGCCAGAGCATGTATGGCACCCTGGGGCACGGCATATCCGATCTGACTGACAAAGGCGCATTCCATGGTTCCATCGCACCCTATGGTCCGGTGAACGAATGCGGCGTCGCGGCCAACCTTGCGATCGTTCTGGGCAAGCGTTGCGGGGTGAAGGATCCCGTGGTGGATGCCGCCATTGCGAGAGCCAACGGGTTCTTCGGCTATTTCGTCGACAAGGGATCACTCCCTTATGGCGAACACGAACCGTGGGATGGAAGCCACGCCAACAATGGCAAGAATCACATGGCCGCCGCCTTGTTCGGCGTTCAGGACGATCATCCCAGGGAGGCGCAATTTTGGAGCAAGATGTGCGTCGCTGCCTATCCCAGCACCGAATACGGACACACCGGCCAGGGTTTCAGTTATCTGTGGCGCATGGTGGGTGCCAATATGGGCGGACCCGAAGCGGCAGCGGCTTTTTTCAAGGAACTGTCGTGGCACTTCGACCTGGCACGTCGTTGCGACGGGACCTTCACCTACGATGGCAGCGAGCAATACGGGCCCGGAAAAACCGACGACAACACCTATTATGGAAAAAGCAGTTATTATAACGTGATGAGTCCGAACGCGTGTCATGTCCTGTCGTATGCCGTGGCCTATCAGACGCTCCACATCACCGGCAAGGACATGAAGACCATGGCTGCGCGACGGGGGACGAAAGCTGCCGCCCGGCTGACCCAACAGGAGGTGGCCGAAGCCATCGCCGCCGGCCGCTTCGATCTGGATCGCAAAAAAATGAATGTTGAGGAACTGTCCACAGCCCTGGGCAAGTGGTCACCCATCGTCCGTCTGTGGGCGGCGGAGGAACTGGCCAAGCGCCCGGAAGCGCAGGCGATGATACCGCATTGGATCACGGCGGCAGAGGGCCCCGATGCCCGCTTGCGTCTCGGCGCCTGCGAGGCCCTCCGTCAACTCAAGGCCTCGCAGGCCTTGCCCGTCTTTGTCCGCCTGCTCCGCCACGAGGATCGCGGTCTGCGCCGCTTGGCGGCCAGCGCGATCAAGGATCTGGGCGTCGCGGCGCAACCGGCCCTCAATGACATCCTCAAGGCGTTCATCGACACCGCCGAACCGCCGGTGCCGGTCAACTTCGCCGACCCCATGCAACTTGCCCATGGCAAACTGATCGAGGTATTGTTCTCGGGAAATTTGGACATCAAGCAGGCGGATCCCGAGTTGGTCTTCAAGGCGGCACGGGCGGCGTCCAAGAACGCCGACTGCAGGGCGCGTGGCTGTATGGCAGACTTCATCAACCAGTTGACCGCGGATGAGGTGAGGATCTTGCTGCCGGACCTTGTGGAACTCGCCACATCGCATGGTCCGGCCAACACCATGTTCAGCAGGGAGATCCGCGTGGGTGCCTTCAAGGTTCTGGCCAAATACCATTTTCAAGAAGGCATTCAAGCGGCGCCCCTGGTGGCGAAAGGCAAATATGGCTGTCACAACGCGGTGGAAATCATGAAGACACTTGAAACCTATGGCTCTGCCGCCAAGGAAATCATCCCGGACCTCAAGCAGCTCATCATCGATTACCGAGAGCTTCGCAAAGACTGGGTCTTTCCCGACAGCTCGTTCCTTGCCGTCGAGAATGCCATCAAAGTCATCGAGGCCGCCAAAGATCACCCGCCATTATTGAGTGCCGGACCCCAAGGCCCAGCGGCCACCAAACTGTCGCAGGACGCCGATCATTGAAAGCCAGACCATAGGTTGCGGCGCTGTGTTCCTTCTCCCCGGCTCAGGCGGGCAAGTCCGGATAGGTGCGAATGACCTCATCATGACAGCCGATCATGAGGCGTGAGGTCATTCATTCGCAACCCAGCCCTTTCAGAAACCCACGCTCGGCCTCGCTCGGGGCGAGTTCTGCGGCGTGTCGGTAGGCGGCGCGGGCTTCGGCGTCATGCCCGAGCTGGGCGAGAAAACTGCCGCGGATCGCGTGATAGAGGTGTTGGGAATCGATCGAGTGGCGGTCGGGGAGGGTTTCGAGCGCATCTAACGCCTCGCGCGGTCCGCGCACGCGGGCGAGGGCCACGCAGCGGTTCATCGCGACGACGGGGCCGGGTTTGAGGAGCAGGAGTTGATCGTAGAGCCCGAGGATGCGCGGCCAGTCGGTGTGTGCTTCGTCCACGGCGAGGCAGTGGCAGGCGGCGATGCCGGCTTCGAGGTGGTAGGGGCTGAGGCTTTCCCCGGTGGAAGCCGCGCCGAGGGCGAGGATGCCTTCCTCGATGAGGCTTGCGTCCCATTGGTCGCGGTTCTGGTCGTGCAGGCGCACGATTGCTCCCGCCGGGTTGAGGCGGGCGGGCAGGCGGGCGGCATTGAGGCACATCAGCGCGAGCAACGCCTTGGCGGCGGGCTGGGCGGTGGCGGGATGCCCGCTGAGCAGGCGGGTGAGGCGGATGGCTTCGTGGCACAGCTCCTCGCGGATGAGGCGGTCGCCGGAGGAGGATTTGTAGCCTTCGTTGAAGAGCAGGTAGAGTGCGGTGAGCACGCCTTCGATGCGCCCGGGCAGCTCGCCGGCATCCGGCACGGCGAAGGGGAGTTGCAGATCCCGGATCAGCTGGCGCGCCCGCACGAGGCGCTTGGCGATGGCCGCCTCGCTGGTGAGGAAGGCGGCGCCGATTTCCGCCGGGCTCAGGCCGCACACGGTGCGCAGGGCCAGCGCGAGCTGGGCTTCGACGGAGAGCTGCGGATGGAAGCAGACAAAGAGCATGCGCAGGGTGTCGTCGGCGATGAGATGTGGCTCCGCGGGTTCGTCACGGTGGAGCCAGGATTCCTGCTCGGCGGTGATCTGCGATTCCTTGCGTTGCCAGTTGCGCTCGCGGCGCAGGGCGTCGAGTGCCAGGTTCTTGGCCGCCTGGGTGAGCCATGCGGCGGGATTTTCCGGAATGCCGTGGTAGGGCCAGGTCTGCAGCGCGCGGACGAGCGCCTCCTGCACGACATCCTCGGCGAGCTGCAGCCGGTGCGTGCCAAGCTTCGCCGCCAGCGTGGCGACCAGCCGCGCGCCCTCGCGGCGGAACAAATCGTCCGCCACCAGGGTGGGACTGCGCTCGCCACTCATGCGATCAGGTTTCCTCCGGAGCTGGGCCGCCCTCGACCAGCAGGGCCAGATGCCGCAGCGAATCCTGCCAGCCGAGGTAGCAGGCCTCTTCCGGGATCGCGGCGGGGACACCGGCCTGCGTGATGCTCAGATCGGTGCCGCAGGAAACGGCCTTGAGTTTCACGGTGACCTCGATCGTGCCGGGAAGCTTCGGATCGTCGAAGGTGTCGGTGTAGCGGATCCATTCGTTCGGCACGAGTTCGAGGTATTCGCCGCCGAAGGTGTGGCGTTGGCCGTTGTTGAATTGCGTGAAGGCCATCCGGAAAGTGCCGCCGACCTTCGGCTCAAGGTGGAACACCTTGCACAGGTAGCCGTTCGGCGGCAGCCAGCGGCACAGCGCGTCGGGATCGAGGAAGGCCTGATAGACAAGCTCGGGTTTCGCCTTGAGCACGCGGTGGAGGCGGATGGTGTGGGGGTTCATGGTGCTGGTGGGTGGATGGATCACTCGGCGACAAGCGCGGTGAACCCGCCGAAGGCCATGCGTTTGCAGTCGAAGATGGCGTCCGTCTGTGCGCCGAGGCTTGTGAGGCGTTCGTCCGCCATGATCTTCGCGTTCGCCGCGTCGCGTGCCTCGCGGTCCGCAAACACGGCCCAGGCGAAGATGACGGTTTCGTCCTCGTTCGCGCCGGCGGCGCTGAGGAAGGAGCGGCACATGTCGGTGCCGAGGTCATCGGCGAGGCACTCGGTGTATTGCAGCGCGCCATGCTCGCGCCAGATGGCGGAGGCTGCCTGGGCGAGTTCGCGGTAGGCTCCGACCTTGTCCTTCGGGATCGGGAGCAGGAAGCCGTCGACGTAGGTTCCGGGGAGTTTCATGGCGGTTCAGTTCATCGAGTGAAGGCCGATCATGTTGCCATCGGGATCGAGGAACAACGCGATGAAGCCGTACGGGGCGATGGAGAACTTTTCCCGGAATAGCTGCCCGCCTGCCGCGGCGACGCGCGAGGCCTCGACGCCGCAGTCCTCGCAGGAGAAGTAGATCAGGGTGCCGCCTGCGCCGGGTTGGCAGCCGTCCATGCGGCAGAGCGTGCCACCGCATCCGGGGGCATCGTTTTCCATGTCGGAAGGGAACATCAGCATCTCGAATTCGCCTTCCATGCCATCAGGCTGTGGCAGCGGCTGCATCTGGATGTTGAGGACGGTTTCGTAGAATGCCTGGGCGCGGTCCATGTCGGTGACATAGATCTCGAACCAGCCGACGGGATTGCGTTTGATGTTCATGATGGGTGTGGGTTGGGGTTCAGGGCTTCTGGAATGCGTTCACGTCCGCCATCGGGCGGCAGAGCTTGGCGATGGGGCGCACTTCGATTTGCGCGCCGTGGGCGAGGATCGGGCAGGCCCGGGCGAGTGCCACCGCTTCGGCGGTGTCCGCGACGGCGAGCAGGAAGTAGCCGGCGATCGCCTCCTTCGACTCGGCGAAGGCGCCGTCGGTGACGATCGTCTGCGGCCCGGTGACGAGCTTGCCTTCCTCCATCAGCGGCTGGGCACCGCGCAGGAGGCCCTTGTTCTGCAAGCCATCGACCCAGCCGTAGAATTCGGTCATCACGCGCTGGAGCTCGGCGGGTGAGAGGCTGCTGTTCCAATGCGTGCCGCGGATGAGCAGCAGGTGCTCGCCGGTCGTTTGTTGGTTGTTCGTGCTCATCAGCTGGGGGTTTCGTTCGTGTGGCGATAGGCGCTGCCGCGCTCGGACTCCAGCGGGCGGATTTCATAAGCCAGTCCATATGGCAGGACCGGGCTTTCTGCCGCGATCGCCGACGCGGCGGCGAGACTGTCGGCGACGATGATCCAATAACCGCCGATGACTTCCTTGCCCTCGGCGAAGGGGCCGTCGGTGCGGATGCCCTCGCGGGACACCTGCGCCGCGTCCATCGTGAGCCGCGATCCGGGCTTGAAGACGCCCGTTTCGAGCTTTGCCTCATACCAGGCGTAGAATTTGCCGATGGCGGCCTCGATGGCGGCTTTGTCGGACGCCTTGTCCCACTGGCCGCGCGACAACAGCAGATACTCGGATGGGGTGCTTGGATTCATGATGGGGTGGAGATGGCGGTTCATTGACGGGTGAAGATGACCGGCGGGCCGCAGGGCGTGCTCTTGCCGTTTTCCCAGGCGACGCCCTCCAGTTGGAAATGGTCCTGATCGATGAAGGTGTAGGTGGCGCCGTGCATGTGCTTGTCCTTCGCCGGATTCAGGCCGGGAGTGGGCGCGAGGTCGAAGGTCAGCGAGTTGGCGGTGCTTTTCACGAGTTTCATGCGCGGTTGGTTCCGCAGCATGCAGTAGTGCGTCATCGTGAGCTTGCCGTCCACGTCGTGATAGAGGCTCAGCATTTCCATCGGCGTGCCGGGGGCGAAGCGCTCCTCGATCACCGAATCGCCGGCGATCATGCGGAACTGCGTGTTCATCCTGCCCATCTCGGGCGACTCGCCCGACCACTTGCCGACCAGGGTTCTCATGCGCTCGAACTCCGGCGATCCCTTGTAGGGCGGCATGTTGGCGCAGGCGGAATGGTTCATGTTGCCGGTTTGGCAGGACGAGAGCACCGCGCAGGTGGCGGCGACGACGAGGAATCGGGTCTGGTTCATGGCGGGAATCGGTTGGAGTTGAGGAGGCGGTGCGGACGCGCCGAATCGCCTTCATTCATGGAACCGACGAACGACCGGAACCCGCGAGGACAGGAAATGTGGAAAAATCCACATCGCGGTCGCGCCTTCGCGAATGAGCGGCCTGAGGGATCGGTCATGAAACGGAGCCTCGCAGTCTGCCTGGAACATTGAAAAACCGCAAGATTCGTCTGCTTCGCGGTGCCATCCGCCTTCAAAATCCCGTCTTTTCCCAATTGGGACCTGCGGACTGAGGTTCCGCGCTCCATGGTTTGGACCGTCCCGCAGTCATTCCGGCAATCCGGCGGACATCCGAAGTTCAACCGTGGTTTTCGGCTTCAGGCATTCGCCGAAGGAGCTCCCCGAGGGCCGGTTCCATTCATTCTTGCCACCCTCTTTCGGGATCTTCAGCATCCGCCCACCATGGTCGGACCAACTTCAATTCTCGCGGATCAACTGCACGAATACCCCCGGCAGGATGTCATCGATGGAGGATCGGATTCGATTCTCGATGACTGCCTCAATCAGAACGACGGGGTGCTGCAGCTTCTGCACCGCTATGCCGGACGCACCTTTTGTTCGCCGGGCAAGCGCCTTCGCCTGGATGCGAAATCCTACTATCCGGACTACATGGGCGGGACCGGTCTCGATGAAATCTGGATGTGCTGCACCGTGCCGATCGTGACCGGCGTCATCGATACCCGCACGGGAAAGGCGCCATTCCGTGAAGGGGAGGCGCACGTGCTCACGCCGAACGGGCAAGTCATCTCACTTCAGGATTTGATCGAGGCCAATCCGGAGGCCGTCATGGGCAAGAAGATCACGGCGGTTTCCGAATCCCTGTTCGGCAGGGTCACCTGGCCGATTGTGTCCAAGAAGTTCGACAACCTGAACCCGATTCCCCACCACCTTCACTGGGCGAAGTGGGAAGTCTATGACATCAATTCCTTCGATAACCCCGGAGTCAGTCCGTCGCATTATCACACCACGGCGATGGGTCTCTACCCGTTCGTGACCAAGGACCAGTTCCTTGCCTGCATGAAGCATTGGGGGCAGGGCGAATACAACGGCGTGCGGCACTTGTCGCCGCACACGATGATGCGCATCGACAATGGCTTCGTGATGCCGAACGGCGTGCTGCACTCGCCGACGGACCTTTGCACGCACGAGTTGCACGTGACGATGGACGAGCATTTCCTGGCCGAGGATCTAACACTTGACGGACGGATCGGCGCGGCCGACGCGTTTTACGCCTGCCGGGAACAGGACTATCCGAAGAGCCGGCACCAAGACTGGGAATACCTGGTGGACACCTTCGACTTCGAGGCGAACCAGGACCCGGACTTCGTGATGAAGAATTCGCGGCCGGCCATCGCTGCCAGGGAATTCACCGGCGACGGAGTGGACGCACAGTGGATTGTTTACGGTGATTTCCTCGGCGACCAGAAGTGCTCCATCCTCCGTCTCACCGTTGCGCCGGGTGCCAAGACGAATTTCCGCCCGGAGAGCCCCGCGCTGTTCCACACGAATCGCGGCCGCGGCCGGGTTGGAAAACTCGGAGTGCGGTATCACCAGGACATGAAGCTTGGCGAACTCTATCCCGAGATCGGTTTCATCACCCAGGCCGCACTCGACCGCGGCGGTGTCGAAATCGAGAACACGGGGGCTGAACCGTTCGTCCTGACCTTCGACTTCCCGCAGCACGCGCATTCCCGAACCCCTGGTCTCTAGAGCCATTCCCTGGAGTTTCCGGCCATTTGGGGCGGATGGTGTTTGGAGAGCCGCTTGGCCGTGGCAAGGGAGGATCAGGTTCCGGCCTCGAGCTTGCGCATCGAGCGGTTGTGGGCCTGGCGCAGGAAGACGACGGCGGCGGTCGCGCCGATCAGCGCGCAGAACATGTCGCTCTGGGTGTCCCAGTGATCGCCCTGGGTGCCGAGGAACGATTCGGCGGCCTCCACCGAGACCATGGCGGCACCCCACTCGAGAAGTTCGTAGACGGCGCTGATCGCCATGCAGAAGCAGACGGCCAGCAGGCCGAGCCAACCGCGCCGGGTCACGATGCGGTTCCGGACAAACAGCTCGCGGCAGAGGATGGCCGGCGTGAATCCCTGGAACAAGTGGCCCAGGCGGTCGTAGTGGTTGCGTGACAGGTCGAAGGTGTCCTTGGCCCAGTCGCCGACCGGCACGCGGGCGTAGGTGTAGTGGCCGCCGACGGTCAGCACCGCCATGTGCAGTCCGATCAGGATGAGCGCAAGCGTGGAGAAGCGCCAGCGCTTCGCCTGTGCGATGAAGATCGCCACGAAGCCGAGCAGGACCGGGGCGACTTCCAGCCACCAGGTGAGCCGGTCGTATGGCTTCCACGCCGACCAAAGCAGCAGGGGCAACATCGCGATCAGGAGCTTGGCATTCGCATGGAGGGTCATGGCGGGCAGCGGGAGAGGAACACGATACGGGAAATGGGACCGCTTGCACAGGTTGAAATCCCCGCGGGCTTGTGGTGGATCGCGGCGGCCGGGCTACCGGTGGGCCGCCGGTGGCCACTTCAAGGCCAGTGCGGCTTGAGCGGAGGCGCCGCGGCATCGGTCAAGGGATGGAGCATGAAGGATGTGATTGCGCAAGCGCTGGATTTTCCCAGGCGTTATCTCGCGCGGCGTCATGACTCCTCGCTGCCCGAGCCGAAGTCCGGCAATGATGGCGTCGCCTGAGATTCCGATGGCCGCCCTGACGGTTAGATCAGGCCTTTTGCGCGCACGCGGAGGACCGCGTCGACGACGAGCGGATTGAAGTGCGTGCCGCGTCCGCGGATGGCGGTTTCGATCGCGGCCTCCATGCCCATGGCCGCGCGGTACGGGCGGTGCGATGTGATCGATTCGATCACGTCGGCGATCGCGAGGATCTGCGCTTCGAACGGAATCTCGTCTCCGGCAAGTCCCTGCGGATAGCCTGTGCCATCCCATTTTTCGTGATGGGCGCGGATGATGTCCGGGATGTTCATCGGGAAGGGGATGTGCCGGATGGCCTGGTAGCCGACTTCGCTGTGGTGCTTGACTAGTGCCATTTCCTCGTCGCTGAGGTGGCCGGGTTTGTTGAGGATTTCCATCGGGATCTTGATCTTGCCGATGTCGTGCAACAGTGCCGCGATCCGCAGGCCTTCGACGCGTGGTTCGGGCACTTCCAGTTCCCGGGCGATGGTGACCGCGAGGTCGGACACCCGCTTGCTGTGACCGGCCGTGTACGGGTCGCGCGCTTCCAACAGCTCGGAGACCGCCGTGATGGCGCCCAACAGGGTTTTGTTGAGGGTGCTTTCGTCATCCATGAGATACGTTTCCGCCCGTATCCGGTCGGTGACGTCCTCCTTGGTGGCGACGTAGTGGGAGATTTCACCCGATTCGTCGGTGATGCTCGAGATCGTGGCCTGCTCGGTGTAGGCGGTGCCGTTCTTGCGGCGGTTTTCGAAGAAGCCGCGCCAGACCCTGCCTGCGGTCAGGGTCAGCCACATCTGCCGGTAGGCCTCCGGCGGCGTGTTGCCGGAGGCAAGGAAGCGCGGGTTTTTGCCGAGCGCGGCCCTGCGTTCGTAGCCGGTGATGGTTTTGAAGGCCTTGTTGACGTATTCGATGTTCGCGTCCTTGTCGGTGATGACCACCACCGACGGGCTTTGCTCGACGGCGGCGCTGAGCAATTGGCTGCGGAGGTATGGGGTCTCGATGGCGACCTCCCACACGCCGATGAACAGCAGCCAGACGGAGATGATTTTCACGGCGTGGCCGAAGTAGGTGCTGAGATCCTCCGGTGCATCATAAAGGGTGAAGATATATTCCGAGGCGGCTGTGGTGGCGATCGCGCCCAGCATCCAGATCCAGATCGCGGAGCTGAAATGCGAGCGGCGGAGGTAGGTGGCGACCATTGCCGCCGTCAGGATCGCGATGATCCCGTACTCGGCGGCGATCTTGAAGGGGCTCAAGCCTTCGCCGATCATGAAGGCCTTTGGAAACCAGCCCAAGAAAATCAGTCCGTGGAACACGCAGGTGAAGGCGGCGAGGATGGCCATCAGCTTGAACCGTGCAAACCGCACCTTGTGGATGAAGGCCGCCGACAGCAGGACCGTCGCTTCAAGGAAGCGTGCCATGACCCACAGCTGCATCGAGCGGTTGCCGGTGATTCCGAAGTGCTCGAACATGTTCATGCCCGGGTAGAGCAGGACATGGAAGATATCGAAGGTCGCCACCCAGAAATAGCCTGCGGTGACGAAGAGCAGGTAATGGCTCCGGCGGAAGCGTTGCGTGCCCCAGATCAGGAAAAAGATCACAAACGAGAGGAAGACCGTGAACAGTTCTGCCAGGATGTGGAACACCAGCAGGTTCAGGTTGAAGACCGCCAGCAACACCGCGCACGCCACGAGCGGGGTCAGCCAGACGCGGCGCGACAGCAGTCGGGGTTTTTGTGCCCACGTTAGTGGGTTCTCTGGCATGTGGAGCGGATGGCAACTGGTGGATGGGCGGGCCTGCCGAATCCCCGGCCAAGGTCGGCTCGTCCTCAAGCCCTGCCGGATTCTGATAGAAGATGATTGGAATTTATATCATTCGTGGCGTCGATGTGCAATCGGCATCTGACCCGCCGCGGCGCCGCCCGTGCCGGCCCCCAAACGGCGTGACGGCCCGGGGCGGTCCAGACCACGGCCCGGGGCTAAAAAGAAATAAAGAACAATTATTCTTGATTAAAGCCGCGGGCTGGGGAATGCTCGCGTCGTCATGAGTCACACCGCAACTGTTTTCACACCTGCCGGCACGCCGTTGCCGGAC
>CBFGOB010000013.1:0-16361 GCA_965650215.1 uncultured bacterium
CCATCATCGAGACCGGCATCGACATCCCCAACGCCAACACCATCCTCATCGACCGTGCCGACCGCTTCGGACTCGCCGACCTCTACCAACTCCGCGGCCGCGTCGGCCGCGCCGGGGAAAAGGCCTATGCGATCCTCCTGCTGCCGCGCGACATGATGACCGTCGGCGACGCAAGGAAACGCATCCACGCGATCAAGGAATACACCGCCCTCGGCTCGGGATTCAAGATCGCCATGCGCGACCTCGAGATCCGCGGCGCCGGAAACCTGTTAGGGACCAGGCAATCCGGACACATCGCCCAGATCGGCTTCGAGCTCTACTGCCAGCTCCTGCGCCAGTCGGTCGAGCGCCTCAAGGGCCGCCAGGATGCCCCGCGCGGCGAATGCACCTTCAAGGCGGATTTCCTGGCCAGCACGGAATCGCAGTGGCTCCGCCATTGCTCCAGTCCCGATGCCAAATCCCCGATTCCCCTGCTTCCCGCCTTCCTCCCCAGCACCTGGCTCGCCGACACCTCGCTGCGCATCGCCGCCTACCGCGAACTCTCGGAAGCCGGCACGGAAAAGGCCGTCGATGCCCTCGAGAAGTCCTGGCGCGACCGCTTCGGCCGCCTGCCCGGACCCGCGCAGCATCTGCTCACGATCGCCCGCATCAAGGCTCTCGCCGCCGACCAGCGGATCGCCGCCGTCGAAATCGCCGCCCAACGGCTCATGCTCCACCGCAATGGCGACTACATCCTGCTCGAAGGCCGACGCTTCCCGCGCCTCAAGGCCGAAGCCCCGGAGAAGAAACTCGCCGAAACCCTCGAGATGCTGCGCCTGCTCTGAATATTTCCCTTCGACCTTCCGGCTTCCCATGGGAATGAGGCGGTGGCACCCCCTTCTCTGTGTCCATTTCGTCAGAAAAGGGCGCTATCCACGGGCTGCACGGAATTCGATATTTCATCCGCGAAGTGATGGACCTCTTTCTCATCGATGCCATCGGCCCGTTTTTTCACGGCTACCGGCACAAGCGCATCAACTGGTCGAAAATCCCCTTCATGCACCTCGCCAGGGCGGGCGCCGCGGACTGGCAGACGATCACGGACGAATTGCGCCGCTTTGCGCGCGAAGCCACGGCTCAGGGTTACAATGCCGTCACCCTCGACGACCTCGCCCATCTCGCGCATCACCCGCTGCACGAACCGGAAGTCACCCAACGCATCTGCATCCTGCGGAAAAAGTTCACCGGGTTCTTCAACCTGCTGCAGGACGAATTCGGCTTGCGGATCTATCTCACCAGCGATGTCCTGCCCACCACGCCGGCGGTCACGGAGCAATTGGAACGGCATCCGGAGGCATGGAAACCCTATTACCGCGAACTCGTCTGCCAGGTGCTCGACGATTTCCCACAGCTCTCCGGACTCATCCTGCGCATCGGCGAAAGCGATGGCCATGATGTCACCGATCCCATCCGCAGCCGCCTGCATCTGCGAAATGCCAGGGAAGCCAATGCTTTCCTGCGCGACCTGCTGCCGGAGTTTGAACGCCGCGAAATGGATCTCATCTTCCGCACCTGGACCGTGGGCGCCCATCCGATCGGCGACCTGATGTGGCACCGCGGCACGCTTGCCAGAACCCTGCAGGGACTCGACTCGCCTCGGCTCATCGTCTCGATGAAACACGGCGAAAGCGACTTCTTCCGCTATCTGCCGCTCAACCGCGCATTCCTCGAGGTGCGGCAACGCAAGATCATCGAGTTCCAAGCCCGCCGCGAATACGAAGGCGCCGGGGAATACCCGTCATTCATCGGCTGGGACTGTGAGCGCATCGCCGCGGAACTCGCCAGCGCGGAGCAGGTCGTGGGCATCTCGGTCTGGTGCCAGACCGGCGGCTGGCACCGCTTCCGCCGACGCGCGTTCCTCGAAGCCGGCCAGCGCGACCTTTGGATCCGCCTCAACACCGCCGCCGCGATCTCGGTCTTCAAGCACCGCGAGGCCCCGGAACTCGTGGTGGAACGCCTCGCCGGACCCCAAGCGGTCGCAATCCTGCAACTCGCCGACCAGCTCATCCGCAACCTGCTCTACATCCCGGAATTCGCCACGCAAAAATGGTTTTTCCGCCGCGTTAGGATTCCACCGATCCTGCACGTCTACTGGGACTCGCTGTTCATCAACCACGGTGCCCGCAAGCTGATGCGGCTCTTTATCAGGGACATGGCAAGCGCCCTGCAATCCGGCGAACAAGCCGCGACGCGGCTGCCCGAGATGCGCAAGCTCGCGGAATCCACGGACCTGCCCATCGACGACATCGGGCACATGTGCGACTTCTTCCACCTGCTGCTACTGGCCCGCCGCTATTACTTCCTGCCCTACCACGAAGACATCCGCCTCGAGATTTCCGCTGCCAAGAAATCCTACAAACAACGCTGGCCGGACCCGCAGCGCCGCTACCGGATCAAGGTCTCCTTCAAACCCTTCCCCGTGAAACGGCGATCCCTGGCCTTCGCCGCCCGCATCTTCCTCCGCAGCCAACGCGGCTACCGCACCGTGGACCGCCTGTTCCTGCTCTACCTGTCGGGCCTGCTTTACCGCCTTTTCCGCCAGCGCCATCCGACCGCCGCACCCAAATTCCTGCGGAAATCCGCCATGGGCATCGATGCCCTGTTCCGCTGATGCCAACCCGCAACCTTGACTCGCACTGGGTCTCTTCCGTAATAGTCTACGGTTCAACCCACACCCATACGATGAAAACCCGATGGCTCCCCATCCTTTCCGCGATCGCTTCGCTCGCGCTGAGCTCCTGCTTCCAAAGCGAAAGCACCATCCACCTCAACAAGGACGGCAGCGGCAAGCTGGTCCAGGAGATCCGCCTTGGCGCGCAAGCACTCGCGATGATGTCCGGTTTCGGCGGCGGTCAGCAGGGAGCGGCCCCCGATCCGGTCGCCCGACTGCTCTCGGAAGACAAAGCCAAGGCCGATGCCGCGAAACTCGGTGAAGGCGTCACCTTCGAGAAAGCCGAAGCCGTGAATGTCAACGGCTCCAAAGGTGCCCGCATCACCTACCGCTTCACCGACATCAACAAACTCCGCCTCACGATGAACGACAACATGGAAAAAATGGCTCCCGATGCCGGGGCCCGGGCCGCGGATCCAGGTGACACCAATCACCCGCTGGCATTCACCTATGCGGACGGCAGGCTAACGGTCAAAATGCCCGAACCGAAAATGGAGGAAGGCGCGGAAAACAGGCCCAAACCGGAACCCGCCAGCGACCCGGCCGCCGAGGAAATGATGAAACAACTGCTCAGCGACATGAAAATGAGCATGCGCCTCGTGATCGAACCCGGCATCGCAGACACGGACGCAAGCCACCGCGAGGGCAACACGATCACGCTCATGGAGATGGACCTGCAGAAACTCGTCGGCAACCCCGAGCAGTTGAAAAAAATCACCAGCGTCGATCAGAAAGACCCCGCCGCGGCGATAGCCGCACTCAAGGGCATCGACGGGATCAAGTTCGAGACCAAGCCGCAGATCAGCGTGACACTGAAGTGACCCGCGTCCGGAAATTGAGGATTGGAGATTCCAGGTAGCGCACCCTCATCGGCAGCCACCGGTCTTGTCAGGGTGCCTTGCGGCAGGCGCAACTTCAGGGGCGATTGCATCACAAAAAAGATGCCCTCTCGGCGGGAGGGCGTTACCATTGCCAGCACGCCGCCCGTTCCACCGCATGCAGAATCCGATCTCCACCGAAAAACTCGCCGATCTCCAGCGGCGGATGGAAGCACTCGGCCTGGTCGAGGGCGACCTGCTGGAAAAATTCGTCCGCGGCTCGGGCGCCGGCGGGCAAAAAATCAACAAAACCTCCAACTGCGTCTTCCTCAAGCACCTGCCCAGCGGCGTCTGCATCAAGTGCCAAATGGACCGCTCGCGCGAACTCAACCGCTTCCTCGCCCGCCGCGAACTCTGCGAACAACTGGAATCGATCCGCGACGGCAAAGCGACCGCCAAGACCCAGGCGATCGAAAAAATGCGCCGCCAGAAACGCCGGCGCTCACGCCGCTCGAAACAACGGTCGGTCGCCGACAAACGGCAGCTTTCCCAGAAGAAATCGCTGCGCCGCCCGCCTGCGCAGGATTGAGCAAAATGTCGCCATGAACCACTGCCAGCGGCCTCCGGCCTTGCACTCGATCGGCGGAGACGCCATGGAATGGACATGGAACGCTGGCTATTGATCGTCTCCACCCTGTTCGCGGTGATTGCTGCCGTGCAGGGCATGATCTCCGTACACCGGGGCAACCGGAGCCGCTGGACCTCCTGCTGGATGATCGGCGCCATCCTCTGCCAGACAGTCTTCCTCGTGCTGCGCGGCCAGCAACGCGGCGCCTGCCCGCTCGCCGACATCGGCGAAATCCTCAGCTACCTTGCCTGGGCCCTGACCCTCTTCTACCTGCTCATCGGCCCCGCCTACCGGATCTCCCTGCTCGGCGTCTTCACCGCCCCCGTGGTGTTCGTCTTCCAGGCCGCCGCCCTGATGCCCGGAATCCTCGATGCCGACCCGCAACGCGTCGCCGGCGGCAACCCCTGGCACGAAACCCATGCCGCCACCTCGGTCCTCGGCTACGGCGCCTTCGCCCTCGCCGCCGTCGCCGGAGTCATGTTCCTCGTGCTCGACCGCCAACTCAAGGAACAGCACCTCAAAAGCGGATTGTTCCGCAACCTGCCGCCGGTGCGCGAACTTCTTACCTCCCTCGGCCGCCTGCTCGTCCTCGGCACCGGACTGCTCACCGTCGGCATCCTGGCCGGCTTCCTGATGCCCCACGAAAGCCCCGTCATGGGCCACCTGATCGCCGCCGTCGCAGTGTGGTCGGCCTACATCACCCTGCTGGCCGTCAAACAAATCCGCGGCATCACCGGCAGACGGCTCTCACTGATCACCGTCCTGCTCTTCATCCTTTCGCTCGGAGTCTTCGCTTTCATCTGATGGAACTGATCTGCCTGGGACTGAACCACAAGACGGCACCGATCGAGGTGCGCGAGCGATTTGCCGTCGGCACGCCGCGTCTCGGCAGCGCCGCAAGCGAACTGATCGATGCCATCGGAGTCCACGAATGCGTGGTCATCTCGACCTGCAACCGCACCGAGTTCTATCTCGTCGGACCCCATGCCGCCACCGCCCTCGAACAGCTCGAGGAACACCTCGCACAGAAAAGCGATCACCACCGCCAGGCGAAACCGCATTTCTACAAAATGGAAAAAGCCGACGCGGCGCGCCACCTCTGCCGCGTGGTCAGCGGACTCGACTCGATGATGCTCGGGGAAACCGAGATCTTCGGCCAGGTCAAACAGGCCTACCAGTCGGCCCTGGACGCCAAAGCCACCGCCGGCGTCCTCAACAAGCTGTTCCAGCGCGCATTCAGCATCGGCAAAAAAGTCCGCACCGACACCAGCATCCAGACCGGCTCGACCTCGGTCGGCAATGTGGCGGTCGACCTCGCCGAAAAAATCTTCGGCGACCTCCGGCAGTGCGAGGTCATGATCCTCGGCGCTGGCGAAATGAGCCGCATCACCGCCCAAAGCCTCGTGTCGCGCGGCGCACGCTCGATCATTGTCAGCAACCGCTCCTTCGACCGCGCGGCCGAACTGGCCAGCGAAATGAACGGCCTGGCGGTCCGCTTCGACCAATGGCAGGACGTCCTGGAACGGGTCGATATCGTGATCTCGTCGACCGGCGCGCCCCACGCGCTGGTAAAGCGCGAGGACATCGAACGCGTCCGCCGCAAACGCAAGTTCCGACCGCTGTTCCTGATCGACATCGCCGTCCCGCGCGACATCGACCCGGCCTGCTCGGAAATCGAGGAAGTCTACCTCTACGACATCGATACCCTCGAGCAACTCGCCGAACAGGCACGCTCGCAGCGCAGCCAGCAGATCGCCGAATGCGAGCAGATCATCGACGCCGAACTTCGCAAACTCCAACTCCCCGGAACCTGACATGAACGAATCCCCACCCACCTCCATCCGCGTCGGCACACGGGGCAGCGAACTGGCGCTCTATCAGGCGGACGCCACCGAAGCCGCGCTTGGCGCCGCCTTTCCCGATGCCAGCATCGAGCGCCGGATCATCAAGACCACCGGCGACCGCCGCACCGACGTGTCGCTTGCCAACGTCGCCAAAGTCGAGGGGGTCTTCGACAAGGGGGTCTTCATCAAGGAGCTTGAGCAAGCGCTCGAGGATGGCTCGATCGACATTGCCGTCCACAGCCTCAAGGACCTGCCGACGGTGCTCGCCCCGCACTTCGCACTGGCCGCCGTCCTGCCACGCGCCGGCGTGCGCGACGTGCTGGTCACCCGCGACGGCAGCACCTGGGAAACCCTGCCCGCGGGCGCCCGCGTCGGCACCAACAGCGTGCGCCGCGCCAAACAGGTCGAATTCCTCCGCCCGGACCTCGAAATCGTCGACCTCCGTGGCAACGTCCCGACCCGCCTGCACAAACTCGCCTCCGGCGAACACCACGACGCGATCCTCCTCGCCGAGGCGGGACTGGTGCGGCTCGAATACCTTCCCGAAACCAGCCCGAACCCCGGACAACCGGAACCGGTGCTCAAGATCGACGGCCTGATGGCGAGCCGCCTCGAGGAAGAGGCCTTCTTCCCCGCCGCCGGCCAGGGGGCGATCGGACTGGAAATCCGCGCCGATGACACCCAAAGCCGCGCCCACGCCGAAACGATCGGCGATGCCGGCACCTGGATCCGCATCTGCGCCGAGCGCGAATTCCTCCGCCTGCTCGACGGCGGCTGCCACACCCCCGTCGGTGTCTTCTCGACCCTCGTCAACGGCATCCTGCACCTCAAGGCCCGCGTGTTCCCGGAGCAGGGCGGCAAGCCCCGCTCCAGCGAAGCCACCGGCACCGACCCGATCGCCGTGGCGCAGCAACTCTACCAATCCCTTGCCTGAAAAAATCAAACCGCCATTCACCACCCCACCCCTTCACTCATGACTTCAGGAATCTGCTATCTCGTCGGCGCCGGCCCAGGCGATCTCGGTCTGGTCACGTGCCGCGCCAAGGAAGTCATCGAACGCTGCGATGTGCTCGTCTATGACGCGCTGGCCAACCCACAGCTGCTCGCATGGACGAAACCCGCTTGCGAAAAAATCAACGCCGGCAAGCGCGCCAAGGACCACGTGCTCACCCAGGACGAAACCAACGCCCTGATCGTGGAAAAAACCAAGCAGGGACTTTCGGTGGTCCGCCTGAAGGGTGGCGACCCGATGATCTTCGGCCGCGGTGGCGAAGAAGCCGCCGAACTGGCCGCGGCCGGTGTCCCCTTTGAAATCGTTCCCGGCATCAGCTCGACGATCGCCGGCCCCTGCTACGCCGGCATTCCGGTCACCCATCGCGACCACAATACCCAACTCACGATCTTCACCGGCCACGAGGACCCCACCAAGGGATTTTCCTCGATCGACTATGCCCAGCTCGCCAAGGCCCCAGGCACCAAGGTGTTTGTGATGGGTGTCTCGCGACTGCGGGAAATCACCGGCTCCTTCATCGAACACGGTGCCGATCCGGCAACTCCCATCGCACTGACCCGCTGGGCGACGACCGGCGCGCAGAAAACCATCGTCGGCACGCTGGCCGACATCGCCGGCATCGCCGAACGCGAGGACTTCCAATCGCCGGCCGTCGCGGTGATCGGCGACGTGGTCAAGGAACGCACGAAAATCAATTGGTTCGAAACCCGCCCGCTCTTCGGCAAGCGCATCATCGTCACCCGCACCCGCGAGCAGGCCGGCGGACTCAGCAAGGGACTGGCCGAACTCGGCGCCGATGTGATCGAACTGCCCACCATCCGCATCGAACAGCCGGAAGACCGCCAAAGCTTCGCCGAACTGGTCACCCACGCCCACGAATACGACTGGCTGGTCTTCACCAGCCCGAACGGGGTCGAGCGCTTCTTCGATGCCTTCTTCGCCACCTTCCCCGACGCCCGCAGCCTCGGCAACCCGCGCATCGCCGCCATCGGCAACGGCACGGCCAAGAAAATCAACGAATACCGCTTCGCTGTCGACCTCATCCCCGAACGCTTCGTGGCCGAAGGCCTGATCGATGCCTTCAAGAAGGAATCCGTCGAGAATCTCACCATGCTCTGGGTCAAGGCCGCGGAATCGCGCGACGTGATCTACGACGGCCTCACGAAGCTGGGAGCCATCGTCGACGAGTGCATCGCCTACCGCACGGTCGCCGAAACCGAGGATCCGACCGGTGCCAAGGCACGGCTGCAAAAGGAAGGCGCGGACCTGATCACCTTCACCTCGGGCTCGACCGTCGACCACTTCTTTGACCTCGGGCTCGACTGGCCGGAAGGCTGCGTCGCCGGCAGCATCGGTCCGGTCACCAGCGAAGCCCTGCGCAAGCACGGCATCGAACCGGCCTTCGAAGCCAACCCCCACGACATCCCCGGACTCACCAAGGCGATCGTGAAGCATTTCAAGAACCGTTGATCGGACCGAAGAGTTTTTCAACCACGGATTGCACGGATGAAAAAGGGATTTGATCAAGATCCAAGCCAATGGGTGCCCCCAATCTCCAATCTCTAACATCCAATTTCTTTTCCTTATGAAACTCCGGGTCCGCGCCACGCCGAATGCGCGGACAAGCGAGGTGATCGGTTGGGAGGAGAACCCCCTGGTCGGCAGAGTCCTGCGCGTGCGCGTCGCGGCGCCACCCAGCGAAGGCAAGGCGAATGCGGAGCTGCGGGACTTTCTTGCGAAGACGCTCAAGCTGCCGAAGTCCGCCGTTCAACTGGACAAGGGCGACAGCTCGCGGCTCAAGACCTTCACGATTCCCGACGAGGCCGCGGTGGGATTGCCGTGAGCCAATGGCAGGGTCGTTTTGACAAAACGACCGCTTCCCGGCGCGGCCCACGCACCCTCCCGGTCGTTTTCTCGACATGCACCACCCATGAAGAGCTGATTGCTCCGGGGCGGACTGGAGTCCGCGGTCCATGATCCCTCACTCCATCGCCTCAACCTGATAGATCGTGCCCCACACCGCCACATTCGGCGCCTTCCGGGTCTGTTCAAACGCATCGTAGCCTTCCTTGAGATTCTTCCAGAAAACAATCCACTCCGAAGCTGCGTGCCTCGCCATGTTTTCCTCGGTCATGCGGAAGGGAAAACAATGGACCCGGAAATACGGCTGACCATTCCTCAATGCCGCGTCGGCGAGGGTGTAGATCTCTTCGATCTTGGGATCCGTCATCGCATAGCAACCGATCGATACCCGGTTGCCATGCACCATCAGCGCGCTGCCGTCGCGCCCATGATTGCGGTCAAACGCATTCGGATACCCCAGATTGAATGAGAGGTGATAACTGCTGGAGGGATTCATCTGCGAGGGCCGGACGGCATAAAACCCCTCGGGCGCCTGTCCGTCGCCTTCCTTCAGTTTCGGACCCAGGGTCCCGGACATCGCCGCAATCCGATAGATGCGAAAACACTCGAACCTGTCGCCCTTCTCCACCCACAACTCCAGCTCGCGCTCCTCCTTGAATATCCGAATGAAAATCGGCGCGCCATAGGCCATGCCTTTGTCCGTAAGATCCCTCGCCAATGCGGGCGCGACCCGCTGCCTAACCTCCCGCGAACGCTCGCTCGAGGGCACAGGCTGGGCATTGAATTCCGGCACTTCCTCGTTCACGCCCCTGTCCGACTTGGAGCGGCAACTGGACAAAAGAAACATCCACACCCCCATCAGCAGCAACGCGCAGACCTTCATCATCGTCCTGTATGCCCGCGGGATGCCCTTCCATCAAGCCTTTCCACCATGCCCCCCATGGCGCGCGATCTTGACAGGACACCGCTCCACCGCTTGTCTTGGACAAACCAACCCACACCCATATGCTCAAGGAATTCAGGGAATTCGCCTTCAAAGGCAACGTCATCGACATGGCGGTCGGCATCATCATCGGCGGCGCCTTCGGCACGGTCGTCAAGTCCTTGGTCGACCACGTGCTCATGCCGCCGCTCGGCATGCTCATCGCCGGCATCGATTTCACCAGCATGAAGTGGGTCATCACCCCCGCCGTCGCCGAGGTCAAGGAGGGGGACACCATCACCACCGCTGCCCAGGCCGAAGTCGCGATCGCTTACGGCCAGTTCATCACCGACTTCATCTCGTTCATCCTGCTCGCCTTCGCGGTCTTCATCGTCATCAAGAAACTGATGGCCGCCTTCGAGAAAAAGAAGGAAGCCGCCCCCGCTCCGGCCCCGAGCGCCCAGGAAGTGCTGCTCACCGAGATCCGCGACTTGCTGAAAGCGAAGTCTTGAGGTAGCGCGTCCTCGTGCTTGCCCGCCATAGCCCCGCAAGCGGGGCGACGGCGGAGGGATGCAATGTAGCGTCGGTCTATGACCGTCGGACTATAACTGCCGAAGGCAGCCCCGCCGCAGGCGGGATCCCCATTTCCAATGGGGTGCCACTGACGCGGCAAATCACCGACGGTCATAGACCGCCGCTACATTCACCAATCATTTCCCCCACTTCTCGAGCAGGGTCCTGGCCATGACGCCAGGGGTCTCCGCAACGGCGATGCCGCACTCGGCGAGAATCTTCTTCTTCGCCTGCGCGGTGTCCTCCTCGCCGCCGACAATCGCACCGGCATGGCCCATGCGGCGCCCCGGAGGAGCGGTGGCACCGGCGATGAAACCGGCGATCGGCTTCTTGCAATGATCCTTGGCCCAACGGGCGGCTTCCACTTCCGCCGTGCCGCCGATTTCGCCGATCATGATGATCGCTTCGGTTTCGGGGTCTTCATTGAACATCTGCAGGACGTCGAGGTGGGAGGTGCCGTTGATCGGATCGCCGCCGATACCGACGCAGGTGCTCTGGCCGTAACCGAGCTGCGTGAGCTGCCACACGGCTTCATAGGTCAGCGTGCCGGAGCGGGACACCACGCCGACGTTGCCGCGCTTGTGGATGTATCCCGGAGCGATGCCGATGCGGCAGCCGCCGTGGCTTTTTTCACCACGACCCGGAGTCACGAGACCCGGGCAGTTCGGGCCGACGAGACGCGATTTGGAACCCTTGAGCATTTGCTTCACGCGCATCATGTCCATCACCGGAATCCCTTCGGTGATGCAGACGATCAGGCCCACCCCGGCATCCGCGGCCTCGAGAATGGCGTCGGCCGCGAAGGCCGGTGGCACGAAGATCGCGCTGGCGGTGGCACCGGTGGCATCGACTGCCTGGGCGACGGTGTCGAAGATCGGCACCTGGTTCTCAAACAGCTGACCGCCCTTGGTAGGGGTCACGCCGGCGACAACCTTGGTGCCGTATTCGAGCGAGAGCTTGGCGTGACGTGCGCCGAAGGCGCCGGTGATGCCCTGGATCAGGACCTTGGTGTTTTCGTCGATAAGAATGGACATGGGAAAAGTGGGCTGAGGGTTCGGAGTTCGGGTTAGGCGACTGCGGCGCAGATTTTGGCGGCACCGTCGTCCATGCCGTCGGCAGAGACGATGTTGAGTCCGGAGGCGGCGAGCGTCGCCTTGCCGGCTTCGACGTTGTTGCCCTCGAGGCGAACCACGAGCGGCAGCGAGAGTCCGGTTTCCCTGGCAGCGGCCACGACACCCTCGGCGACGATGTTGCAGTCCATGATGCCACCGAAGATGTTGATGAAGATGCCTTTGACGTTCTTGTCGCCGAGGATGATGTTGAACGCGGCCGACACCGCCTCTTTCGAAGCGCCACCGCCGACATCGAGGAAGTTGGCAGGCTCGCCGCCGCGGTGCTTGATGATGTCCATGGTGGCCATCGCCAGACCGGCGCCGTTCACCAGGCAGGCGATGTTGCCATCGAGGCCGATGTAGTTGAGTTCGTGCGCCGCCGCGGCGACTTCGCGCGGGTCTTCCTCGCCGGTGTCGCGCATCGCCTGGATTTCCGGGTGGCGGTATAGCGCGTTGTCATCGAAGTTGAACTTCGCATCGAGGGCATAGACGTGGTCATCGGCGGTGATCACCACCGGGTTGATCTCGACCATCGAGCAATCGCATTCGATGAAGAGCTTGTAGAGCGAGTGCAGCAGGCGGCCGAACTGGCGGGCGGTGGTGGTGAGGCCGAGTTGGGCGCAGATCTTGCGCACTTGATAGGCCTGGAGACCGGCAAGCGGATGCACGAACTCGCGGAGGATCTTTTCGGGGGTCTTTTCGGCAACCTCCTCGATGTCCATGCCACCTTCGGTGGAGGCGATGATCACCGGCTTGCTGCTCGCGCGGTCCATGAGGATCGCGAGATAGAGCTCCTTTTTGATTTCCACCGATTCGGCCACCATCACCTTGCGCACCAAACGGCCTTCTTCACCGGTCTGCTTGGTCACCAGCACCTGACCGAGCATCTGCTCCGCCACCTCGCGGGCCTTGGCGGCGGATTCGACGAGATGCACGCCGCCCTTGAAGCCGTTCTTGAAGGTTCCCTTGCCACGGCCACCCGCGTGCACCTGGGCCTTGACGACCAGATTCGGCACCGCAAGCCACTTGGCGGCATCTTCAGCTTCCTTGGCAGTGGTGGCGGCTTTGCCTTTCGGACTCGGCACTCCGAAGCGGTCGAAAAGCTCCTTGGCTTGGTATTCGTGGATATTCATAAGGAGAAACGGGGGTAAACGTCTGCAGTCTAGCGGGCGGAACCTAGGGTCTGGCGGCTCCCGGGGTCAAGGCATCGTCTTTGAAAAATCAAGCACGGGTTGCCCCTTGGCGCCCGCAATCCCCCAGCAATCCAAGCAATCGGTGGCGCAGGCCTTCCGCAGCGGCCAGATCGCCGAGGTCCAAATGCATGCGGTAGCGCCATTCGTAGGGCATGATCGCGGGCACATTGATCCGCTCCAGCGCCGGATCCGGGTGCCGGAGGCCCTCGTCCATGGCCAGCAGATCCTGCAGCGGAATCACCGCCCACATCGCCGGCGACTCGAATTGGCGGCGGACGACCCGGGTGGCCATCTCCCCGGACAACTCGACTTCCGGGTGGGCCTCACCGAATTGCAGCCAGGCAAATCGCTCGGTCACCCGCCGATCCTCGACCCACCATTCCCTCAGGGTCGGCATGTCGTGGGTCGAGGGGCTGACCACACTCAGGTAGGGCGCGGCGGAGGGATCGCCGAATTCAATGGCGGAGGACTTGGGCATGCGCTGGATTTCCAGCGACAGGATCCCCAATTCGCGCAGCACGCCCGGCACACAGTCGGGCACCAGGCCCAAATCCTCACCACACAGGAGCATCGAACTCGCCCGCCTCATCGCCGGCAGCTTTTCATAACCGCAGGCCTTCCAGAAAAAATCCTGACGCTTGAAAAAGTAATCCACATAGAGGCCGTCGATCCGTTCCTTGACCGGCTCGGCCAAATCCTCGAAAGAGCTGGTTTTCTGCATGAAAAACCGCGGGTGGTAAAGTGTCCGTCCCGAACCCGGGACCTCGAAGAACAACACCTCGCTCACGCAGTCCATCAGGCCCTGGCGGATGGATTCAAGCTTCGCCGCCTGCTGCGGCATGCCAGTCCGCTGACTCGCGAAATGCTCCGCAATCCGGCGTTGGGTGGCGAATTCCTCGCGGAGTCGGTACCCGCCGTCCGACAGCGGCTCGAGATAGCGGTCGATCACTTCGGCGGCATCATTCCCGAAACGCGCGGCCACCAGTGGTCCGGGCAAGTGCGGCATGCAAAAGCGCTCGTGATCAAAGACAATCCCGCGCTGACGGAACTCATCGACATGGATCGGCTGTGCGGGATCAAACCAACCCATGATCCCCTCAACCTGGTCGACCGGAATCTGCCAGATGCGGAAAAAGCCCAGCACGTGATCGATCCGGAACGCGTCGAAATACTCGCTGAGGTGGCGGAAGCGCGCCCGCCACCAGGCGTAGCCGTCCTCGCGCATGCGCTCCCATCGATAGGTCGGAAACACCCAGTTCTGACCCTTTTCGGCAAAGGCATCGGGCGGCGCCCCGGCCTGCGCATCGAGCTTGAACAAATGGGGTGCCGACCAGGCGTCGGCCGACTGACGGTCGATGCCGATCGGCAGGTCACCCTTGAGCACCACCCCGCAGGCATGCAGGTGGGCGACGGCATCGAGCAGTTGCCGGTCCAGCTCGAACTGCAGCCAAAGGTGATACCAGGCTTCGCGGTATTGAGGATGCGACCGATCCAGCATCGCCTCGGCACGTCCTCGATCAAACACGGCCCAATCACCCCAGCGGGATGCATCCGAGGTGCCGAACTCATCGCGGCACACACAGAACGCCGCATACGGCACCAGCCAATCGCGGTGTCTGGCCAGGAAGGCTTGAAAGGCTGCATCGGCGACAATCGCCTGATGGTGACGGTCGAAAATTTCACGCGTGAATCGCCACTTGGCCTGCATCACCGCGCGGTGATCGACCTTGGTGAGGCGGTTGAGCGACGCGCGCGCTCCCGCCCATGCGGACTCGGTTTCCGGCGGCATCTCGTAGGCAAGATCGTCGATCCGCAGGTAAATCGGATGCAACGCAAACACGCTGATCGCGGAATACGGATAGGAATCGGTCCAATCGTGCGATGAGGTCGTGTCGTTGACCGGCAGAATCTGGATCATCCCGAAACCCACCGACTGCGCCCAATCAGCCAAGACCTTGAGATCGGCGAATTCCCCGACTCCCATGCCCGCATCACTGCGCAACGAAAACACCGGCACCGCCACCCCCGCACCGCGGAACAAGGAGGATTGCTCGCGGCGATAGCCTTCATCCAGCACGCGGGTGCGCTGCCGGGGGGCCAGGTCATGCGCTTCCAAAACACGGTTTTCACCTGACTCCCAGTCGACCACTCCCCCGCGGGCAGGATCGCAAATGCCATACTTGTATTCCACTGCGGCGCCACCCGGCAGACCCACCTGCACCCGCCATTCGTTGGCCGCGACCTCATCCATCAGCAGCGCCTTCTCCGCATCCCAAGCGCCCAGTTCGGGAAGATTGCCGCCAAGGCACAATTGGCATCCCGGCGGAACTGCCGCCACATGGATGCCGAATTCGTGATTCAACCCCGCCACCGGCGGCGTGGCGAATGGCCCGCGCGGCGGCAAGATCTGGCGGAACACCTTGGTCTCGAAACCATAGTCGACCGTGCCTGCCGAGCGCCAGGTGTCACGCAGCAGCAGGACCGCCGCAGCGCCCGACGGAAACACCCGCCAATCCCCCCACTCGTCCAACACCAATCCGTTGCCCTCCTCGCGAAGCTGATAGATGTAGCCACCCCCGGACACCCTGCGTGCCGGAAAACTGTATTCGAGCTCCCATTGCTCACGGTTGATCCAGCGCATCGGCAAAGCCGAGACGGTGCCGTCCGCCCCCCGCAGCTTCACCCACAGGGACTGGCCGAAAGCAGTGACGTAGTTGACGCGGAAGACCAACTTCATGGGAAGGGCGAGAGCTTAGGCACAGGTCAGGCACAAGCAATCCCATCTTCTGGCTTGCGCTGGAAGGCCCGGCTCCTACCATCTGTGCATGGCCAATCCGCTCACCGCCGCCCTCGTCGTCAGCCTCGGCTGCCTCTCGCTCACCAGCGCCGCCGATGCCCACCGGCTCCTGTTTTTCAGCAAGTCCAGCGGCTTCGAGCATTCGGTGATCTCATGGAAAAACGGCCAACCGAGCCACGCCGAAAAAGTCCTCATCGACATCGGCAAGGCCCAAGGCTGGACTTTCGAGTTCTCCAAGGACGGCTCGAAGTTCAGCGACGAATACCTCAAGCAGTTCGACGCCCTGATCTTCTACACCAGCGGCGACCTCACCCAGGCCGGCAAGGATCAGCAGCCGCCGATGAGCGAAGCCGGCAAAAAAGCCCTCTTCGACTACGTCCGCAACGGCGGCGGCTTCATCGGCCTGCACTGCGCCAGCGACACGTTCCACAGCGACGGAAAAGTGGATAAATACACCAACCACGAACATGCCAACCCCTTCATCTGCATGGTCGGTGGCGAATTCATCGGCCACGGCAAGCAGCAGAACGGCACCAACCGCGTGATCAACCCCAAATTCCCCGGCTACGAAAATGCCGGCGTTTCCTTCACGCTCTTCGAGGAATGGTATGCCATGAAGAACTTCAACCCCGACATGCACGCCCTGACCGTGATCGACCCGTCGACCCTGCAGGGCGAAATGTACAAGCGCCCGCCCTTCCCCACCAGCTGGGCACGCACCGAGGGCAAGGGCCGGGTCTACTACAACGCGATGGGCCACCGCGAGGACATCTGGACCCACCAGCTCTTCATCGACATGCTCGTCGGCGCCGTCCGCTGGACCACCGGCGAAGTCAAGGCCGACACCCCTCCGAACCTGAAGGAAGTCGCTCCCGGGGCCCACATCAAC
>CBFGOB010000014.1:0-16296 GCA_965650215.1 uncultured bacterium
CGCTTCAGCCCAGGTGTTCCTCCAGCCAGGCGGAGGCGCTGGCGATGACCTGCGGGTAAGTGGCTTCATCGAAGGAATGTTCCGCGCCGTCGATGAGTCGCAGCTGCTTGGGTGCGAGGGCGGCCTGATGCGCGTCGATGCTGTCTTCGGCAAGCACGACATCGTCGGCACTGCCGTGGACGAGCAGGATGGGCTGGCGCAGCGAAGCCACTTGGGGGATCAGATCGCCGATCCGGTGGAGGTCATCGACGTAGGCCTGCGAAAGCGGGCATTCCGGCAGGTCCCACATCAGGCCCTGATCGGGAGTGACGCCGCCGAATTCGCGATCGCAGAATGAGGCGCAGCGCACCATGCCGGCGAGGCTGATCAATACTTCGATCCGCGGGCAGATGGCGGCGGTCTTGACCCCCACCGCACCGCCCATGCTGTGGCCGATGTAGGCGAGGCGGAGGTGTTCGGGCAGCTGCGCGATGAGGTCCTGCAGGTCTTCGGATTCTTTGGAAATCGTAGCTTCGCGGAACTCACCCTGCGAGGCGCCATTGCCGGCAAAGGACAGTCGCAGGCAGGGCCAACCGGCGGCGGCGAGGCCTTGGGCGACGGCGACTAACAGCGGCCGGTCCTTGTCGCCGGTGACGCCATGGCCGAGCAGGACGAGGCGCTCGCCGCGGCTGCCAGGGTGGAAGCTGGTGTCGAGGCGCTCGCCGTGGCGGTTGGTGAAATGGATGGATTCAAGCATCGGCCAGCCTCCCCGGGAAAGTGAGCTCGGCGACAGCGGACTTGTCGAGCTCGCCGCGGCCTAGGGCGATGAGCTTGCGGTATTGGGCTTCGGTCGCTTGTGAGAGCGGCACCTCGACGCCGGCATCCTTCGCGAGCGCGTTGGCGATGCCGCTGTCCTTCGCCGCGTGGGCAGCGGAGAAGAAACACGCGTGGTCGCGGTCGCGCATGTCGGCCGCGTCGGTTTCGAGTACCCGCGAATTCGCGCCGGTTTGAGCAAACACCTCGCAGAGCATCCCGAGGTCGAGCCCGAGGGCCGCACCGAGGCCCAGCCCTTCGGCAAGGGCGGCGGTGTTGATGTTCATCACCATGTTGACCAGCGCCTTCACCTGCGCCGCCGTGCCGGTCGGGCCGATGTAGCGCAGCGACGAGGAGAGGTCCTTGAGCAGCGCTTCGACCCGGCGGAAAACGGCTTCGTCGCCGCCGATCATCAGATACAGCGTGCCGTTGCGCGCCTGTGGGATGCTGGAGGCCATGCAGGCTTCGAGCGCGTTGGCGCCGGCCGCGCGGCAACGGGCGTCGATCGCTTGATGCGTGGCCGGGCTGACGGTGGCACAGTTGATGAAGGTTTTGCCCGAAGCATCCTGCAGCAGGGCATCGTCGGCGAAGATCGCGCGCATCGCGTCATCGTCGGTGACCACCGTGAAAATCAAATCCGCGTGGGCCGTGACCTCGGCGAGGTTTGCTGCCGCGTGGCAGCCGAGTTCGGCCGCCAGGGCTTGCGCGCTTTCCGCGTGTTGGTCCTGCACCACTGCGACCGTGTGGCCGCAGTCCTTGAGGCGTCGCGCCATGTTGGCACCCATGCGGCCGACGCCGACGATTCCGATGTTTCCAATCATGCGCGCAGCTTGGACGCGATTCCGCGTCTTGTCCACCGGGAGCTGGGAGGGATCAATGCGGTGGCGGCCGCCGGTCGCCGGTGCCGAGGAAGGGCGCGATCAGGAAGGCGAGGATGATGCCCGCCAGCAATCCGGCCGCCGTGCCGAACGCCAGATTCAAGGCGACCTTCGGGCTGATGGGGAATCCGGCTATCAGTGCCGGGCTGTGGATCTGGACCTGCTCGCCGGGAATTTTCGCGCGGATGGTTTCCGAGACCTGCTTGAGCTTCATTTGCTCCAGCAAGGCGGCCTCCATCTCGTAGATGCGTTTGGCGTCAATGAGGTCCACCTGATCCACGGTCATCGTGGAGGCGTCCGGAGCCGTGGCCGGGATGCCCTTTGATTTGAGAAGGATGCTGAGGACCTTGTGACTTTCCTCGACCTTGTCCTCCTGATCCCTGACCGCTTTGCGCAGCTCATCGAGGGCCGCGTTCATCCGCTTTTGTTCCATGTCTCCACGGTAGTCCTTGTAGGCGGCGGATACCTCGTTGGCGATGTCCCGTGCGTCGATTTTGTTGGTGTGGCGGCATCTGATCGAAATCAGATCGGTGCCCGGGACACTTTCAACCCGGAGGATCCTTTTAAGGATTTGCATGCAGGTGTGCGGGTCGAGATTCCACCGGTTGGTGAGTTCCAGTGATTCGACCACCCGGGCCAGCACTTCGTGGCTGGTGAAGACCTTGCTGGTGGTCGCCATCGTTCGTGGTTCTGGGCCCGGCTGTCCGGTCTGGGATCCTGCGGACGACACGACTTGAACCACGGCCTCGCTTTCAAACTTCTTGGGCATCACGTAGGTGATGATCGCGGAGAGTAGGAAGCCACCCACCAGGCCGAGGCTGAGGGTCACGAGAGGAAGCCAAGGGCAGCGATGAAACATGGCGCGACGCTTGCCGCTGGTGCTGCAGGGGTCAATCCGGAACATCGGCGCACAGGGCTGCGACTCGGGTCGCCCTGCGCGAAGCCCCTGATTTTCAAGCATTTCCCGGGGTTGACCCCCGGGTGGGTGCTTGCTAGCGTCCGCGGCCCTGTCATGAGCGCTCCCAACTACAAAGACACCCTGAGCCTGCCGCAAACGACTTTCCCGATGCGGGGAGATCTGGTGGAGAACGAGCCGAAGCGCCTCGAGCGCTGGGAGAGCGAGGGCCTCTACGCGCGGATCCTCGCCCGCCGCCGCGGCCAGCAGGCTCCGGAATTCATCCTCCATGACGGTCCGCCCTTCGCGAATGGCGACGTCCACATGGGCACGGCGCTCAACAAACTGCTCAAGGATTTGGTGGTGAAGTCCAAAACGATGGCCGGCTTCACCGTGCCCTTCATCCCCGGTTGGGACTGCCACGGCCTGCCGATCGAGTTCAAGGTCGTCAAGGAAGCCGCCGGCCTCGAGCCCGCCGAGATCCGCCGCCGTTGTGCCGAGTTTGCGAAAAAGTTCATCGACATCCAGCGCGCCTCGTTCCGCCGCCTTGGGGTCTTCGGCGATTGGGAGAACCCTTACCTGACGATGGACCCCGGCTACGAGGCCGACATCCTGCGGGTCTTCGCCAAGCTGGTGGAGAACGGTTGTGTCTATCAGTCGAAGAAACCCGTCCAGTGGTCGTATGGCGCGCAGACCGCGCTGGCCGAGGCCGAGGTCGAATACATGGACAAGCAGAGCCCGGCGGTGTTCGTGAAGTTTCCTCTTACGGACCGCGGACTTCAGTCCGCATCGTTGAAGAACGCCTCGATCCCGATCTGGACGACCACGCCCTGGACGCTTCCCGCCAACCTCGGCCTCGCGGTGCATCCGGAGTTCACCTACGTGCATGGCCGCTTCGTCAATGAGATCGGTGGCCGCGAGGAGGAACTCATTGTCGTGCGCGAGCTGGTCGAGGCCCTGCACGCCAAGACCGGCTTTGCGCTTGCCGAAACCTTCGGCGAGATCAAGGGCCGCGAGCTCGAGGGTCTTGAGGCCCGGCATCCCTTCCTGCCGCGGACCTCTAAAGTCATCCTTGCGAATTTCGTCACCACCGAGACCGGCACCGGGGTGGTCCACATCGCCCCGGGCCACGGCGCGGATGACTATGTTGCCGGCCAGCAGAACGGCCTGGCCGTGCTTTCCCCGGTCGACGACGCCGGCAAGTTCACCGCCGAGTGCGGCCTGCCGGAACTTGTCGGCACGCACGTGTTCCAATCCAACGACCGGATCATCGAGATCCTCGCCGAGAGCGGTCACCTGTTGGGCCGGGAAGTCTACAGCCATTCCTACCCGCATTGCTGGCGCTCGAAGACGCCGATCATTTTCCGCGCCGTCGAGCAGTTCTTCATCTCGCTCGAGACGCTGCGCGGCAAGGCTCTCGACCAGATCGACCAGGTCGAGTGGCTGCCCGCCTGGGGCCGCAACCGGATCTACGGCACCGTCGAGTCGCGTCCCGACTGGTGCATTTCGCGCCAGCGCACCTGGGGCGTGCCGCTGCCGGTGTTTTTCGATGAGAACGGCAAGGTGATCCTTTCCGCGGAGCTTGCCCACAAGGTCGCGCAGCTGGTCGAGACCGAAGGCACGAACTTCTGGTTCGAGCACAGCGATGCCGAAATCGCCGCCCGCCTCGGCCTGCCTGCCGGCGTGAAGAAATGCCGCGACACGCTCGACGTGTGGATCGACTCCGGCTGCTCGCATGTCGCCGTGCTGGACCGTCACCCGGAGCTTCACGCTCCGGCGGACCTCTACCTCGAGGCCACCGACCAGCATCGCGGGTGGTTCCAGAGTTCGCTGATGCTCAGCGTCGCCTACCGTGACCAGGCGCCCTACAAATCGGTCATGACCCACGGTTTCGTGGTCGACAAGGACAAGAAGAAGCTCTCGAAGTCCGAAGCCGAAAAAGCCGGCAAGCCGATCGATGCCGCGCACTTTTACAATCAGTACGGCGCCGACATTGTGCGCCTCTGGGTTTCGTCGGTCGATTGGCAGAACGAGGTGCCCTTCGGCGAGGATCTGTTCAAGCAGGTCGCCGAGCCCTACCGCCGCCTGCGCAACACCCTGCGGATCCTGCTCGGCAACCTCGACGGCTTCGATCCCTCATCCGGCATTCAACATTCAACATCCAACATTCCTCTTTTGGACCGCTGGATTCTCGAGCGCCTGCACGCGGTCACGGTCGAGTGCCTCAAGGCCTACGAAACCTACGAGTTCCGCAAGGTCTTCAACGCGCTCAACAACTTCTGCACCCACGACCTGTCGGCGGTTTACATCGATGCGACCAAGGACCGGATGTATTGCGATGCCGCCGATTCCCCGCGCCGCCTCGCGTCGCAGTGCGCGATGCACGAGATCTTCCTCGCGCTGGCGAAGCTGCTGGCGCCGATCCTCGCCTACACCGCCGATGAGGCCTGGGAGCACGCACCCTTCACGAGTGGCAGCGTGCATGAGCAGGACTTCCCGCTTGCCGATCCGGCCTTCGTGCCCGGCGAGGCAACGCAGCAGGCCGAGCGCTTGTTTGAGATCAAGTATGCCATCCAGACCGCCATCGAGGCGCAGGTCCAGGCCAAGGCCTTTGCCCGCAACAACGAGGCGGAGATCACGCTGACCGTTCCCGAAAGCGATGCCGCCTTGCTGCCGTTGCTCAATGACCGCGATTTCGCCACCGAGTGGTTCATCATCGCGGGACTGACGGCAAGCGTCGGCCCGGTGCTGGATGCGACGGCCCGCAAGACCGACCACGCGCTCTGTCCGCGCTGCCGCAGGCACGAGCCGCTGGAAGCCAGCGGGATCTGCAAGCGTTGTAACGATGTTTGTAGCGGCGGTCTATGATTGTCTCGCTAACGCAAGACCAACCGATTTGGCTTCGCTTGATCAAGAGTTCGTTAACACTCACTCTGGTTTGTCGCTGGAGGTTTTCAAATCACTGACGCTTTTGCATAAATCCAATCAGCGACCCCGACAAGTCGGGGCCGCTACAGTTTCGACCCATGACCCTTAAAAAACTGCTCCTGTGCCTGACGCTGCCGCTCTATGTCGCGGATCAGCTCACAAAGTTCTGGACGGTGTTCAATCTCAAGCCGCCGGGTGACACGTACGGCACCGACGGCTTTGCGATCATTGAGGGGGTGTTCCATTGGGTGCGGGTGCACAACCAGGGGGTCGCCTTCGGCTTTGGCAACGGCACGAGCTGGGCGCCGGTGGTGTTCCTGATGGTGCCGCTGATCGCCCTCGTCCTGCTGCGGGTGTTCTGGAAAAAAGGCGTGTTTGAGCAGAAAGTGCCCTTGTTCGCACTGGCCCTGCTGCTTTGCGGGATCTTCGGCAACCTCACCGACAGGCTGATCCAAGGGTTTCTCCTCGAAGCCTACCAGCACGCCTCCTTCTGGGGGCGTCTGAGCCAGGGATACGTGGTCGACTTCGTTGCGGTGAAGCTGCCGCTCTACGACAAGATCGTGCCATCGAGCGGTGGATGGTGGCCGGCCTTCAATGTCGCCGACTCCTGCATCTGCATCGCCGCCTGCCTGTTGCTCATCAGCGGCTTCAGGGAAGAGAAGCAAGCCTGAGGCTTCATCGCAAAACGGAATCACTGCCGGGCTGAAGCCCAGATGGCATCGGTTGCGCAGGCGCGTTGGTGACATGGCGTGCCTTTTCCTTCTTCCGCACTTCACGCGGCCTCACGACCGCGCCTGCACGCCCCCTTTCTGCCTCGCGATAAACTTTGATAAACAACTCCGGACAATTCGGAACCAACCACTAAATGTGCCGTAGGTTTCGAATTGACGCTACCACTGGTATGGATACTCTGTGGAACCTCGCCTCCCCACTTGCTTCATGCGTTGCGTTCAATGCGGTTCCCTCAAGGACAAAGTGCTCGACTCCCGGTCATCGAAGGATGGGACATCGATCCGTCGTCGCCGCGAGTGCCTGCAATGCGGCTACCGCTACACGACCTACGAGCAGATCGAGCGCACCGAGTTGCGGGTGGTGAAGCGCGACGGCACGCGCGAGGCGCTCAACCGCGAGAAGCTGATGAGTGGCCTGGTCAAGGCCTGCGAGAAGCGGCCGGTGTCGATGGACCGCCTCGACCGCGCGGTGGAGGAAATCCTGACCGACCTGCACAAGGACCACGTCAGCGAAGTGCCCTCGAACATCATCGGCACCAAGGTGATGGACAAGCTCTACCAGATCGATCCGGTCGCCTACGTGCGCTACGTGTCGGTTTACCGTCAGTTCGACGACGTCAACGAATTCATCCAGGAGATCCAATCGCTTGCCCGCCGCGCCGCCCGCGATCCCTTCCAGCGCCGGCTGTTCAAGGACTGATGGTCCCTATCACCCACAACCCATAACTTTTACCCTGTGATTTCCCTCATTGGCAATCGCCCCGCGCTTCAGATCGGCCGCTACCAGGTGATCGATTACGACACCTCGTGGCTGGATGACGCGTTGGCCCGTGCGGCGCGCGCGGCCGATCACGAGGATTTTCCGTTCCTCGAGGACATCCGCAACGGGGTCGAGCAGTATTTGGAAAGCAAGTGCCCGCTGAAGCTTTTGCAGCTCGAGGACCTGTTCGACCGGGTGCGGCGGATGCTGGTGATGATCGGTTGCGAGAAGATCGCCGACAAGCTCGAGCCGGTGGCGCCGCCGGTGACGGTGTCCCTCGTGCGGGCAGCGATGGAGGCCGGCAACGGCTTCGAGCTGGCATTTTTTGAAACCCTGCGCAGCGAGCTGGCCGACCTGCGGGCGGCGGGTGCGGAGCAGATCCGTTTTACGGGCTTGCGGGAAAGCTCGTTGATCCTGCGCGGTTGCGACAAGTGGAACCGCCGCTGCGACAAGTTGCTCGGCGAGATCGAGGCCTTCCTCGAAGCCTGGCAGCGCGAGCCGGTCGCGGCTTGAGATGGCGTCTTGGGTGGGGCGGCTTTTTTTGACCACGGAGGGAAGAGGGAGCGACGGAGAAGAGATTTTCTGGGTTTTGGATTTTAATGAATCTCCGTCCCTCCGTGGCAAATCTAAGCCGTTCAAGGCATTGAGCGTGCATTGCCCTGCCCGGCGCGCGTGGTGCTTGACCTCGAGAGTTGGGCGTGCAAGCTCCGCGGCCGATGATTTCCGTCCAGTCACTGCGTGTCGAATTCGGCGCGCGCGTTCTCTTCAACGACCTTTCGTTCTCCGTGCAACCGAGGGAGAGGATCGCATTTGCGGGGCACAACGGCGCGGGGAAATCGACACTGATGAAGTGCATCGCGGGCATCCAGCCGGCGAGTGCCGGCAAGATCCACGCGCCGAAAGGCACCCGCATCGGCTACCTGCCGCAGGAAGGGATCCACGTCAAAGGCCGGACGCTGTGGGAGGAAACCGAATCCGCCTTTGGCGAGACGATGGCGCTGACGAAGAAGATCGACCGGCTGTCCGAGGAGCTTGCCAGGCTCGATCCGCGTTCCTCGCCTTACGGCGACTTGCTCGAGGAGATTGGCGAGTTGGAGCTGCAGCTCGACTCGACCGACCCGGCGCGGATGAAGCCCAAGATCGAATCGGTGCTCAAAGGCCTGGGCTTCCAGAGCAAGGACTTCACGCGCGATTGTTCCGAGTTTTCCGGCGGCTGGCAGATGCGGATTGCGATGGCCAAGCTGTTCCTGCAGGAGCCCGAAGTGCTGCTGCTCGACGAGCCGACGAACCACCTCGACATCGGCACGCAGATCTGGGTCGAGCAGTACCTGGTCAACTACCCCGGTGCGATCCTGCTGATTTCCCACGACCGTGCGCTGCTCGACACGCTGTGCACGCGGACGATCGCCTTCGCCAACGGCCGCGCCCAGGAATACGCGGGCAATTTTTCCTACTTCGAGCGCGAGTCGGTGCTGCGCAAGGAGATCCAGCAGAAGCAATACGACGCCCAGCAGCGTGAGATTGCCGAGATCCAGCGCTTCATCGACCGTTTCCGCGCCTCGGCCAACAAGGCGACGCTGGTGCAGTCGCGGATCAAGATGCTCGAGAAGATCGAGCGGATCCCCCAGCCGGAGCAGGACGATGCGGTGATGAACTTCCGCTTTCCGCCGCCGCCGAATTCCGGCCACCTGGTGGCCAAACTCGAGGGGGTGTCGAAAAGTTACGGACCGGTGCACATTTTCAGCGGCTTTGATTTCGAGATCCACAAGGGCGAGAAGTTCGCGATCGTCGGTCCGAACGGCGCGGGCAAGTCGACCTTCTGCCGCCTGATCACCGGCCAGGAGGCGCCGGACAGCGGCGTGCATGCCTTCGGGCACAAGGTGGCGACCTCGTTCTTCTCGCAGAACCATGCCGACGAACTCGATCCCGAGCTCACCGTGCTGGCAACCGTCGAAGCCGCCGCATCGCGCGAGTCGGCCCCGCATGCGCGCAACCTGTTAGGTTGCTTCCTGTTCCGCGGTGACGATGTGTTCAAGAAGGTCGGGGTGCTGTCCGGTGGCGAGCGTTCGCGCGTGGCGCTGGTGTGCATGCTTCTGCGTCCGGCGAATTTCCTGATCCTCGACGAGCCGACGAACCACCTCGACATGCAGTCGCAGGATGTGCTGCAGCGCGCGCTGATCGACTACCCGGGCAGTGTGATGATCGTCTCGCACAACCGGAACTTCCTCGACCCGTTGGTGACCAAGACCCTCGAGTTCCAGCCCGGCCGCCAGCCGGTGCAGTATGCGGGCAACATCACCTACTATCTGGAGAAATCCGCGGAGGACGAGGCCGCCCGCAAGAACGAGCCGGTGCTTTCCAAGCTTGGCACGGCCGGGGCTTCCGGCGAGCGCCAGGCGGTCCCCGGGGTCAGCCGCAAGGAGCAGCGGAGGATTGAGGCCGCAGCCCGCGAAATGCGCTCGAAAGTGCTCAAGCCGCTGGAGCAGGAATTCGAGGCGCTCGAGGCGAAGATTGCCGAGCTCGAGGGCGCGCAGGCGACTTTGACCCAGCAGCTGTCGTCGCCGGAAGTGATCAACGATTCCGATCGCCTGCGCGAGGTGACCCATGCGGTCGAGAAGCTGGCGAAGGCGCTCGAGTCGAGCTACTTCCGCTGGGGTGAATTGTCCGATGAGATCGAGAAGGTGAACCAGAAGCTCGAAGCGGGTGGATGAGGCGATGGGCTGAAGCTCGCGGTCCGATGGATCTGGCCGCTTGTCCATGTCCTTCAGTTGACGATTCCCGGGTCTGCCGTATGAATGCGGCATGGCAGGCATCCCGAGTCCCGATGAAAAATCGGCCCTTTACCAACATGCGCAGCAGCAGCTGCGGGCCATGCTTGATGGCGAAAGCGATCCGGTGCTGCTGATGGCCACCATTGTGGCGGTGTTGCACCAGCAGATGCCGCATTACTACTGGACCGGTTTCTATCGGGTGGCCGGAGAGGCGTTGGTGATCGGCCCCTACCAGGGGACGCCCGCCTGTCTGCACATCGCGAAAGGCCGCGGCGTCTGTGGTGCCGCGTGGGAGCGGCAGGAAACGATCGTGGTCGAGGATGTCCACGCCTTTCCGGGTCACATTGCCTGCGACGCGCGTTCGCAGAGCGAGATCGTGGTGCCGTGGAAAAACCGTGCCGGCGAAGTGGTGGCGGTGCTGGATGTTGATTCGACGTTGTCAGCGGCCTTCGATGATATCGACCGCGAGGGGCTCGAGCGGATTTTGGAAAATTGTAGCGGCGGTCTATGACCGTCGGACTTTGGCCGCGTAAGTGGCGCCCATCGACGATGGGTTATCCCGCCGTTGGCGGAGCTGCCTGTGACAGCCAAAGCGCGGCGGTCATGGACCGACGCTAGAGCTTTGCTTCAGCATCCATGCGATGTGGGGCGTGTAGAGGTTCGGTTCGAGCAGGAACGAGTCGTGGCCCTTGTCGGAATGGACGGTGATGTGCATGGCGTCGACGGCGGCGGCATGCAGGTGTTTCATCAGTTCCGTCTGCTCTTCGGGGTAGAAGCAGAAGTCCGAGTCGATTGAAAACACCAGCCAGCGCTGGCCGGCCGCCTGCGAGCGCTCGAAGAGCGCTTCGGGCGTTTCGGCATCGCCCTCGTCGGTGGCGTTGTAGCGCGACCAGAGGTCGATGATGCGCAAGTAGGTGTTGGCATCGAAGCGTTTCACGAACTTTTTCCCTTGGTGGAGCATGTAGCTCTGGAATTGGTCGCGGACGCGGTACCAGGCGAGGACGTCATCCGGCTGGACCACATCCTGGCGTGCGCGGCGTTCGATGGCGTCGAGGTGGACGAAGGTTTTGTGCGAGATCATGCGCGCCAGCGCCAGGCCGTAGAGTGGCGGCGAGCCTTCGTAGTAGTCGCCGCCGTTGAAGTAGGGATCATTTTCGATCGCGAGGATCTGTTCGAAGAGGATCAGGCGGTTGAGCACCGTGGTTTTGAAGCCCGAGGCGATGGCGATCACGTTGCGGACGCGCTCGGCGCAGCGGGTGGCGAAGGTGAGGGCGATCAGGCCGCCGACCGAGGGCCCGACGACGGCATGGAGCTTGCCGATGCCGAGGTGGTCGAGCAGTCGTTCGGCGATTTCGACCTGGTCGGCGGCGGCGATGGCGGGGAAGGCGGACCCCCAGGGCTTGCCGCTGGCCGGGTTGATGGATGCCGGGCCGGTGCTGCCGTAGCAGCCGCCGAGGTAGTTCGGGCAGACGACGAAGTAGCGGTTGGTATCGAGCGCCTTGCCCGGGCCGATCATGTCCTCCCACCAGCCTTGGTGGAGTTCCGGTTGCCAGAATTCGCCGACGCCGTCGATGTGGTCGTTGAAACCGACCGCGTGGTGGGAGCCCGACAGCGCGTGGAAGAGGAGGATCGCATTCGAGCAGTCCGCATTCAATTCGCCCCAGGACTCGTAGGCGATCCGCACGCCGGGCAGGTTGCCCCCGCCGCGCAGCCTCAGCGGATGCTCGGGGCTGCCGGTGTGGAAGAACTGGGTCGGGCTCGCGGCGGACATGGAGCGCAGCCTAGAGGGCCGATCCCCAGGGCGCAAGCCGACAGGGAGGTCCGGAGAGACGGCCGGCTGGCTGCCCTTCCGGGCATGCAAATCCCTCCCGGGTGGAGGATTGCGTTGCGTCGGCTGCCGGTCGAGGCATGGTGGGCGCGGCCATGGATGGAGCCCCCAAGATCATTTGCCTTACTCCCGTGCGCAACGAGGCGTGGATTCTGGAACGCTTTCTGGCGGCGGCGAGCGTGTGGGCGGACCACATCCTCGTGGCGGACCAGCATTCGACCGACGGCTCGCGCGAAATCGCGGCGCGCTTTCCCAAGGTCACCCTGATCGACAACCCGAGCGAAGGGTTCAACGAGCCCGAGCGGCAGCAATTGCTCATCGCCGAGGCGCGCAAGATCGAGGGTCCAAAGCTGCTGGTGGCGTTGGATGCCGACGAGTTCATTTCGGCCGATGCCTTTGGGTCGTCCGCATGGCGGCGGATGCTCGAGGCCGCGCCCGGCACGGTGATCCACTTCAAGTGGCCATGCATCGAGAGTGGTTTCCGCCGTTATTGGGACAGCCAGCGTTCCCATTACCCCCGTGCCTACATGGACGACGGGGCCGGGCACACCGGACGCGTGATCCACAGCATCCGCGTGCCGAATCCGCGCGGCGCGCCGCAGTTGCGGATCGATGGCTTTGTGATCCTGCACTTCCAGTTCACCGACTGGGAGCGGATGCGCAGCAAGCACCGCTGGTACCAATGTTACGAACGCTGTGCGTTTCCGCGAAAGTCGGCGATCGCGATTTTCCGGATGTACCATCACATGGACCGTGTGCGCGAGGAGGACAAAAAGCCGGTGCCGGATGCGTGGTTCGACGCTTACGAGCGCCTGGGCATCGACCTCAGGAAGCAGCACTGTTCCGGTCACCTCTACTGGGACGAGCTTGTCGGGCGGATGCTGGCCGAGAAAGGGGCCGCGTTGTTCCGTCACATCGATTTGCCGGGCAACGACAACCTGCTGTTGAAATACCTGCGGGCCACCCGGAGCTCTCCATACCGCTGGTATGAACGCTGGTTCGACAAATGCCTCGGAGGCATCCGCTGAACCGTTCCGGAGGCCAACCGTGAGCTGTTAGGGAAGGGCGCTTTCGATGTCCTTGAGCCCGACGCCCAGGGTTTTCAGGGCCACCGCGTCGAGGGCCTCGCGAGGGCCGGTGAGATGGATGGTTGTTTGGGTGTGGGTGTGGGATTCGCCGGGCTTGAGCAGCAGTGCCGGGCTTGAGGACTCCAGCTCGTAAAAAGGCCCGAGCGGCTTGGCGCCGGGTTCGGGTGGGCCGTCATTGTAGGCGTTGATCACATCGCCGCCGAAGGGGTCGACGTCCTCACGCCATTGGGAATCGACATAGGGCCAGGAGCCGCTGTCGCGGTGGCCCGAGGGTTGGACGAGCAACAGGGTCAGGGTGCCGGTGTCCGACTGCCAGCTGCCCGCGATGCCTTTCGAGCGCTTGGGCGTCACGCCGATCTTGCCGCGCTCGGTACCGTCGCCTTTGAAGAAAATCGTGGATTTTTCATAAGCGATCCGGCTGTCGGGGATTTTGCCAAAGTACTCCGTATTCGCGACGGGTCCCAATTCGGTGCTGTCGCCGGACTTGAAGGGGATGATGATGGTGGTCCCCGGCGTTGGCTTGAACATGCCAAGCATCCAAACCGATGGGGCACCGGATTCGCGGGTCCACGCGGTTTCGCCCGCGTTTTTGACGGTATTCGCAGTGGTATAGGCCACTGCCTGCGCGCCTGCCGGCAGCGGCATGCCGAGCGTTTGGGCAAGCTCCGCACCCGAGGCGAGGGTGATGGTTCTCTGGACCTGCATCGAAAACAGGTTGCCCGCACGATTCGGCAGTTGGAACGATTTGGCAAAGCTCGCGGTGGTCGGCGAAGGCGAGCCAAGGGTCTCGAAGGCTTCCGTGTCGATCACGGCCGGGGTTTTCCAGTGGGCAAACACCTGCTCGACCTTGGGTGGGAAAAACAGCGAGAACGGACCGCCTTCCGGACCGAACCAGAGCCGCTCTTCGCCACCAAAGACGTGGATGTGCCGGGTGAGCCCGGTGCGTTCGGGTTCCGGGCGGATGCCTTCGGCGATGAGTTCCCGGTGGATCCAGCCGAAGGCGGGGCTCTTGGGTCCATCGGCGGCGGAGGTCATCACGCGACCCTGATAGGCCGGCGCGATCGCGACCCGCGATCCACCCGAGGACAGTTCGACAATCGGCGTGTGCTGCTTGAGGAACGCGAGCTCTTCTTCGTAGCTTGCGGCCGCGGCAAGGCCGGTGGCGAGGGTGGCGAACGATGGCATGAGCAGGAGTGTCCGGGAGATCATGGAATTGGGTCAAGACTCGTAGACGTTTTTTGCCCGAACGCGATGCTTTTCCTGCGGCAATGGGCGCTTTCACCACTTGCCATCCCCGGGAGATCGCGGAATGCTCGCGGACGATGAAACTGATTTCCTGGAACGTGAACGGCATCCGCGCGGTGATGAAGAAGTGCTTCCCCGAATTCGTCGCCAGCCAACAGCCGGACATCCTCTGCCTGCAGGAAACCAAGGCGCGGCCGGAGCAGGTCGAGCTGCCGCTGGAGTTGGGAGCCTACCACCGGTCGTGGAGCAGTGCCGAGAAGCCCGGGTATTCGGGAGTGGCGGTGTTCAGCCGCGAAAAGCCGCTCGGCGTGAAGGAAGGCCTCGGCATCGCAGAGCACGACCGCGAAGGCCGGGTGCTGACCGTCGAGTATCCGGACTTCATTTTGGTGAACGTTTACACGCCGAATGCGCAGGATGAACTCCGGCGACTGCCCTACCGGATGGAATGGGACCTCGCGTTCCGCGAGCATGTCGCCCGCGAGGCGGAGAACAAGCCGGTGATCTTCTGCGGCGACCTCAATGTGGCGCATCAGGAAATCGACCTCGCGCGGCCCAAGGACAACCGCAGCAGCCCGGGGTTTTCGGATGAGGAACGGGCAGGCTTCACGCAGTTGCTCGATGCCGGCTTTGTCGACACCTTCCGTCACCACTATCCCGACCGGGAGGCGGCGTATTCATGGTGGTCCTACCGCGCGGGCGCCCGCGAGCGCAATGTCGGTTGGCGCATCGACTACTTCGGCGTGTCCGCATCCTTCATCGGCAACGTGAAGGACGGCTTCATTTTGCCCGAAGTGCACGGATCGGACCATTGTCCGGTCGGGATCGTGCTCGGTTGAGGCAACGCCGAACGAGGGATCCAGGGAGGGACGCGGTTCCGGCGAGTCTGTTGGATGGAATCGCGCACGACGAGTCCTTGGAACGGGTCATCGCTGTTCCAGAAGCCGGACTTTCCGGAAGAAAGTCCCTAACACGAGGGGTCATTCCCGGGGCATCTCCAGTCAGCGGCCTTACTCCGGGAAAATCACCTGCCCGCTGCCGCGGTTGCCGCGGCCGAACTTGTCGCCGATGTCCTTGCTGGTGACGAAAAGCATCAGAGAGATCAGGGTGAGCGCGCAGATCGTCTGGATGACTTCAAGCGGCTTCGCGCGCACCGGGCGGCCTGCGATTTTTTCAAGGACGGCGAGCGTGATGTGTCCGCCGTCGAGCACCGGGAAGGGCAGCATGTTGAGCACCGCCAGGTTCACGTTGAAGAGCACCATGAAGGCGAGGATGCGGCGCCAGCCGTCTTCCATCTTGAGGAATTCAAACATCAGGGAGCCGATCCCGACCGGACCGCTGAGGTGGTCGACGCCGATGCTGGACTTGCGATCCACCAGGCTGGTGAGCGTCGTCCACATCATCATCAGGCTGTCGCCGACCTGCTCGATCGGCCCGGGTTTCACCAGGCGGGTGTCGATTTCCGGGATGTGCGCCCAGAGGATGCCGACCATGGGATCGGAGTTCGCCGGTTGCAGCGGTTTTTCCGGAGTGAGTGTGACCTCGCGGGTCTCGCCAGCGGCATTCACGATGCCGAGCGTGACGGTTTTCCAGCCCTGGGCCTTCAGGTATTGGGAAAACTGCATCAGGCTGTAAAGCGGCTGACCGTCGACGCGCACGATCCGGTCGCCCTTCTGCAGGCCGGCATCGGCGGCGGGGCTGTGTGGAACCGCGCGCTCGACAACGGCGGGGCTGGCGGTGCTGATGCCGATCTGGCGCAGGCCGCTGCGTTGATACCACTTCGTGTCCTCGCGCTCGAAACCGGTGACGATTTCGATGGGCTGTCCGACGCCGGGGCGGAGGACCTCGAAGTGCAGGGTGTCGCCGCGGCTGAGGATGATGCGTTCGGTGATCGAGTCGAGCGATCCGGCAAAGCCGTTTACGGCCTTGCCATTGATGGCGATGATCTTGTCGCCGGGGAGGAAGCCCGCTTTGGCGGCCGGGCTGCCGACGGCGACGTAACCGATTTCCTGCGAGGGCACGAAGTCCTTCGGCTTGCCGACCTGCCATACGATCAGTGCGGCCGCGAGGGCCAGCAGCATGGAGAACAGGGGGCCGGCGAAGGCGACGATGATCTTGTCGAGCGCGGAGATCGGCGGCAGCGGTTCCGCGGGTTTTTCCCCACCTTCGATCGATTCCATCGGCGCCATCTGCGGCAGGGCGACAAAGCCGCCGGCAGGGATCCAGCCGAGGCCGTATTGGACGCCGTTGATGGTCTTTTTCCAAATCGGTTTGCCGAACCAGATCTGGAAGCGGTCGATCTGCAGCCCCCGCCATTTGGCCGCCCAGAAGTGGCCGAGCTCGTGGACGAAGATGATGACGTTGAAAACCGTCAGGACGACCA
>CBFGOB010000015.1:0-16055 GCA_965650215.1 uncultured bacterium
CCGCTGAAGCGGGGCCGCCTACAGCGGCTGAAATGCGACGGTCATAGACCGACGCTACAATTTGGAACCAGCGACGGTCATGGACCGACGCTACGGTTCAGTCGAAGCGGATGCTGCGTTTGCGGGTGGGGTGGAGTTTCGCGCGGCCGCCGCGGGCTTGGCGGAGCGGGTCGAAGACCGCATCCATGCCGACGGATTTGATTTCGAAGACCTGGGCCATGAGCTCGCCAAGCCGGCCTTTCGGGTAGCCGCGCTCGTGGAACCATGCGAGGTATTCCAAGGGCAGGTCCATGATCGGCATGCCGGCCGGAGGGTGGGCCTGGATGCCGAATTTGCCGAAAGGAATGTGGGTGCGGCCGATTTCCATCAGCAGGTTGCGGAAGTCCTCGCGATCGATCTCGGTGAAGTCCATGAGGGAGATGCGGAAGAGTTTTCAAACCACGAAGAACAGGAATGTACACGAATGGAGGCGGAGCCGCTTATCTTCTGATATTTCCGTTCGTGTACATTCGTGAAATTCGTGGTTCACATTCTTTTTGATTCAGTACGGTGGTGCGGGATGCGGATTGCGGAATTCCTTATCTTTTGACGAATCGCGAATGCCGCATTCCACATCCCGATTTGGTTTTCAGCTTTATTTCCTGTGGGCTCAGGAGTCCTGTTCGATGGTTTTGAGGGTGAGGAAGATGTCCTGCCAGGTGCGGAGGCGGGGTTCGACGGCGAGTTTTTCGCGGCTGAGGTGGTCGCGGACTCCGGAGAGGGTGTCGGCATAGTCCTTGAAGACGATGCGCAGGGCGTCTTCGTAGTCGCTGCGCAGGGTGCTGGCGAAGGCGCCGCAGGTATCCTGCAGGTGTTGTCGGAAGTCGCGGATCACGGTCCGGCGGGTGATCCAGGCGGTGAGGATGGCGCCGGCGGCGAAGGTCGCGGCGAGGCTCAGGAAGATGAGTGGCAGCCAGGGCAGCTGGAGGGCTCCGCAGACCGCGCCAGCGGTGGTGAGGATCAGGGTCGTGGCGGTGAAGGACTTGAGGGCGATGCTGCGGTGGCGCAGGTCCTTGTCGAGTTGGGTGCGCACCTTGAGGTTGTTGATCCCTTGTTCGGCGGCGCGGCTGAGGCGTTTGACGAAGAGTTCCTGGGCCGACTGCAGGGTGTCCTCGATCGGTTGGCGGCTGGTGAGTTGGACGCCCATGGTGTCCTCGATGCGCTGGCCGAGTTCGAGCCAGTGTTGTTTGCAGGCATCGACGAGGTCGATGCTGTCCTGGATGGCGACCGATTCCACGGCGGCGCGGATGCGGTCGATGAAGGCGGCTTCGGTGAGGGCACCGGTGCGGTCGCCGATGAAGAGCCGGGCGATCGAGCGGATGGCGCCGAGTTTTCCTTTCAGGCGTTTGCTGACCCAGGCGGCTTCCTTTTCGAAGGTTTCGGCGACGTTGACGAGATGCACCGGAAGCCGCTGGATGAGGTGTTCGCGCATCTGCTGGATTTCCTCTTCCAGCTGGTCCATGAAGCGGTTTTGGTCGCGGATGCCGCGGGTTTGTCCTTCGATGTGCTGCTCGATCCGGCTGAGGGCTGTGGCGGCCTGGTTCTGCCAGTCGCGGAGTTGGGTCTGCCGTTCCTCGAGTTGGTCGAGGTGGCGGTTGATGAAGGCTTCCAGGGCGGCATAGCCGCTGGATTCCATGAGCGTGGGATTGTCGGTTCCGGATTGTTTTGCCTGGAGGGCGCTGTGGGCGGAAACGGCGAAGATCGGCGGGCGGTGGTCGAGGCGTTTGCCAGCGAGGTCGGCGACGTGGTCGCGAAGGACCGTGAGTTCCTGTGGAAGGCGTTCATCGGCCTGTTGGATGATGAGCACCGCCTTGCGCAGGGACTCGGCGTTGAGGGTCGAGAGATAATTCCAGGTGGCGGCCGCCCACGGGTTCGAGGCGGGAAGGATACAGAACAGCAGGTCGCAGGATTGGATCAGCGGATCCAAGTGGCTGGCGAGCGCGGAGTCGCCGCTTTGCAGGCCGGGGCTGTCGATGAGTTCCAGGCTGGCGAGTGCCGGGATCGGGCGATGGATTTCCACGGTGTGGCCCGCCAGCGGGACTTCGTCCGGCTTGGCGGCGTAGCGGTAGTGGCGGATCGGCTGGGTTTGAGGCAGGTCACTGACCTCGCAGAGTGCCTCGCCGAGCAGGCCGTTGAGAAACGAGGATTTGCCTGCATTCACCTCGCCGCAAACGGCGAAGCGGAAGGGCTGGAGCTGCGGCGATTCCGGGTGGTCGGCCGGGAGTGGGGCGGGAAGCGGGGTCGAGCAGTCGTGGGCGAGCTGGGTGATGCGATGCATCACTTGGAAGAGTCGGTTCCGCGTGGTCCAATAGCGTTCTCCGAAGCGGTGGGGGCTCACGTGCAGGGGGGATGCTCAGGAGTTCAGCGGGGCGGGGCTCGGGTGGGAGGCGGCGTAATCGCTTTGCATCGCCAGCAGTTGGGAGACGGTCACGAATTTGTAGCCGCGGTAGAGCAGCTCATCGAGGGTGCGCGGCATGGCGTCCACGGTGGAGGCGTGGAGGTCATGGGCCAGGACAATGCTGCCCGGGCGGGAGTTCTGCACGATGCGCGACGCGACAACCGAGGGGCCGGGGCGTTTCCAATCGAGCGGGTCGACCGACCAGAGGATCGTCGGGTAGCCGAATTCGTTGTAAACGAGGTGGCGTTGGCGTTGTTGGAGGCCGCCGTAGGGGGGGCGCATGGTTTTCATTTCATAGCCCGCGACCTGGAGGACGGCGTTGCGGCAGGACTGCATTTCCCAGTTGAGGCCATCGTCGCCGAGGCGGCTGAGGAGCCGGTGGGTTTGGCTGTGGTTGCCGATTTCGTGGCCTTCGTCCACCGTTTGGCGCAGCACTTGCGGGTAGGCCTGGACGTTGTTGCCGATGACGTAGAAGGTCGCCTTGATGTTGCGTTCGCGCAGGATCTGGAGGAGGCGTGGGGTATTTTGCGGGTGGGGTCCGTCGTCAAAGGTCATGGCCACGAATTGGCCGGAAACCAGCGCATTGCTGTAGGTGACCTGATGGTTGACCAGGTTGAAGTTCGAACTCAGGTTGAGGTTCGGGTTGTGGGGCACGGGGCCCCTGCGGGCGGGGGTGCTGAATGGTGCGGGTCGGTAGGGAGCGGTGGCCGGGTTGGAGGCCAGCGTGGGGGTCTCGGGTTGTTGGGTGGCACAGCTCGCGAGTCCGCCGGCGCTGAGGGCCAGGAAGGCGCGGCGCGAGAGGCGGCTGCCCGAGTCACCGTTGCCACTCAGGAGGGACGAGTGGAGCAAGCGATAGGCGATCGAGGAGATGGGGTCGGGCATGATGGAGAGGCGGAAGCAAGGTTGAACCCGAACTTAGCCGCAGAGGCAGATGCTGTCACGCGCGGTTTTGCGGGGGCGTGAGGGTCAGGGTTTCAGGGTCCCTTGGTTGAGGCAATGCAGGGTTTCGCCAGTCGGGCTTTGGAAGGCGTAGGCGTTGCGGAGGGCGCTGCCGAGGTAGGATTTGGCGTGGTGGATCGCATCCGGCAGGGTCTGGCCGAGGCTGAGTCCGGCGCAGATGGCGGCCGAAAGGGTGCAGCCGGTGCCGTGGGTTTCCGTGAGCGGGATGCGGGTTTGGGCAAAGCGGGTGAGGGCTCCGGCATCGGCGAGCACGTCGATGCAATCGTCGCCGCTGAGGTGCCCGCCCTTGAGCAGGACCGCGCAGCCGTGGCGCTTTGAAAGTTCAAGCGCGGCGGTTTCCATGGCTGGCAGGTCGGGAATTTCCCGTCCGAGCAAGGTGGCGGCTTCGGGGAGGTTCGGGGTGAGCAGGCGGGCCAGGGGAAACAGGATGCGGCGGAAGGCGTCGACCGCATCGGCCTTGAGCAGGGAAGCTCCGGAGGAGGCGATCATCACCGGGTCGACGACCAGCGGGATCTGCGGGTGCCGTGCAACTTGCCGGGCGACGGTGGTGATCACATCGGCCGAGTGAAGCATGCCGGTTTTGATGGCGCCTACCGGGAAGCTTTCGAGCAGCAGCCGGATCTGGCTTTCGATGATCCCGGTCGGCAGGGTTTGGACGGCGGCGACGGTTTTCGAAGTTTCCGAGACCACGCAGGTGACGGCGGTGAGTCCGTGGACCTGGAAGTGCTGGAAGGTCTTGAGGTCCGCCTGTAGGCCGGCACCGGCGGAACAATCCGATCCGGCGATGCTGAGGGCTGCTGGAGGCGCTTGGGGCATGTCTGCAGATACCCGATGCTCCGTCGGGAGCAATCCCCGATCCGGATCTGCCGCTGGAAATTCCATTTCCGGGGGGTTGCGGTGGGTGAGCTTTCATGGAAGAACAGGATTCACGAATCCGTAATTGCCCGGCATGTCCCGATTTTCATCCGTATTGAGCGATTGCAAAGGTCCCAGTCTGCTGACGCTTGCCGGCCTGGTCGTGATTGGCTTGTTGCTGGGTTTGCCCTTTGTCGGGTTCACGGGCGAAGGCGACGGGATGCCGGAGATTTTGCGCTTCATGGGGCATTTCCATCCGGTGCTGCTGCATCTTCCGATTGGTGTGTTCATCCTGATTTTCTTCCAGGAGCTGGGGATGGTGATCAGCGGCCGGATGCCGCAGCCGCGCGAAGGTCTGGGCTTTGCGCTGGTGTTTGGAGTGATCAGTGCGGTGGCGGCGGTGCTCGCCGGTTTTCTCCTGTTCAAGAGTGGTGCGGAGGATTACGCGGGCAACGATCTCGCCGAGCGGCATTTGTGGGGAGGTCTGGTGTTCGCGTGTGCGGTGATTCTAACGGCGCTGATCAAGTCCTGGGGGCTGGCCTTGGGGTGGAGTCCGGCGACGTATCGCTGGCCATTGTTCCTCACGATCGGGATCATGGGTTTTGCGAGCCATGACGGTGCCTCGATGACGCACGGCAGCGATTACCTCACGCAGCATGCGCCCGGGCCGATCAAGGCCCTGTTGGGCGGGAAGGCGGAGAAGGAGGGTGATGGAGAGCCCTTGGTCTATCAGGATGTGATCGAGCCGATCTTCGAGCGCCGCTGCGTGCAGTGCCACAAGGAAGGCAAGGCGAAGGGGCAGCTGCGGATGGACAGTTTCGAGATGCTGGTCAAGGGCGGCAAGGAGGGACCGGCGATCGAGGTCGGGAATGCGGACGCGAGCAACATCGTGTTGCGCATGACGCTTCCTCTGGAGGATGAGGAGCACATGCCGCCGAAGGGCAAGCCCCAGGTCGAGCAGGACGAGCTGGAGGTCATCAAGTGGTGGATCAATGCCGGTGCGGACCGCAGCAGCAAGCTGGCGGAGGTGGAATTGCCGGCGGAGATCGAGTCGATCGTTTCCAGCCTGATGGCGATGCCGGCGGTGGAGCCGAAGCCATCGGCGGGTCATGGCGCGTCCGCGTCCGCGGAAAAGCCGGCGGAGCTGTTGGCGTCGGTGGCCGGGCTGTCCAAGCAATTCCCCGGTGCCTTGGTTTTCGAGTCGCAGGATTCGGCCAAGCTTGCCTTGTCGGCGGTCTCGCTGCGCGGCAAGTTGGGGGATGAGGAATTCAAGGCTTTTGCGTCGGTGATCCCCCATCTGGTGACGGCCGACCTGTCGGCCACCGCGATTGGCGACGCCTCGGTGACATTGCTGGCCGACGCGCCGGGTTTGAAGATGCTGCGGCTTTCCGAGACCCGGATTTCCGATGCGGCGATGGAGACTGTCGGCGGTATGCGCAGCCTCGAGTCGCTTAACCTCTATGGCACGGCGCTCACCGATGGCGGCCTGGCCAAGCTCGAGGGTTTGTCGAATCTCAAGCGCCTTTACCTGTGGCAGACCGCGGTTTCCGAAGCGGGGGTTGCCAAGCTGAAAGCAAGATTGCCGGAATGCGAAATCATTCTCGGTTCGGTGAAGTAACGGACATTAGAGATTAGAAATTAGAGATTGGAAATTAAGCATTCAGGTTAGAGAAATGCCACCTCTGACTCTTTACCCAATATCCAATATCGAATATCCAATGTCCCTTACGCCGGCTGTTGTTGGGAGATGCAGTGGAGGGTGCCGCCTTCCTCGACGAGGTCGAGACAGTCGATGGCGGTGATGCGGCGGTCGGGAAAGAGTTCGCCGATGATGCCGAGGGCGCGGTCGTCGTTGCGCGCCTGGCGGAAGGTGGGGACCAGCACGCCGTCGTTGACGATCAGGAAATTCACATACGAAGCCGGCAGAACGGGCAGTCGCCAGCCGGGGACCTCGCAGGCTTCCGGCAGTGGGATTTCGACGATGTCGAAGGCCCGCCCGTCGGGTCGTGCGAAGTGGTGGAGGCGCTGCAGGTTGTCTTCGAGAATGCTGCGGTTCGGGCCTTCGGGATCAGTGCAGGCGAGGATCGTGTGCGGGTTGGTGAAGCGGGCGAGATCGTCGATGTGGCCGTCGGTGTCGTCGCCCTCGATCCCTTGCTTGAGCCAGAGGATGTCGCGGACGCCGAGTCCATCGCGCAGTTTTTGTTCGATCGCTTCGCGGCTGAGCTGCGGGTTGCGGTTGGGATTGAGCAGGACCGCCTCGGTGGTGAGCAGGTGGCCGGCACCGTTGACCTCGATGGCGCCGCCTTCGAGGATCATGCCGCCTTGGAAGGATCGCAGGCCGAAGCTGGCGGCGATCTGGCTGGGGATGAGATTGTCGAGGTTCCAGGGAGCGAATTTGCCGCCCCATGCATTGAATTCCCAATCGGTGATGGCGACTTCGCCGCTCAGCGCGTGTTTGACGAAGATCGGCCCGTGGTCGCGGCACCAGACGTCGTTGTGCGGGTGGTTGAACAGTTGCACGCGGTCCATCACCGCCTTGGCGCGGTTGCAATCGCGGAGGATGGCGTCGTGGTCGGCGGTGACGGCATTGATCCGCACCGTTTCGTATTGGGAGATGGCGGCGGCGATTTCGGCGAACTTGTGGCGGATCATCTCTCGCTTGGCACCGCCCCAGTGGCGCGGATCGTCGACCGGCCAGGAGAGCCAGACCGCTTCCTGCGGGGACCATTCAGGTGGCATCGAGAAACCGGAGCTGGCGGCGTTCATGGCCGGGAACTTGCACCGGTTGCCTGCGGGCGATCCAGCACCGAGTGGCAACGATGGTGATTTTGTGCCGGGGTGCCGCGGGGTTCCGGCTCCGTGCTTGCCAAGAGTCATGGCGCTTGGCAAAGCATGCCTGTTCGTCCGCCATGCAGCGGATGCAAAACCCGTCACCCCCATGTCCAAGCCATCAAGCCAAGCGCCTGTCGTCCCCCGGTCCCTCTGGGTTCCCTTTATTCTGGTCACGATCCTTTTTCCGCTGTGGGGATTTGCCAACGACATCACCAACCCGATGGTGGCGGCCTTCAAGAACATCCTGCTGATCAGCAATTTCGAGAGCTCGCTGGTGCAGGCGGCGTTTTACGGCGGCTATGCGCTGATGGCGATTCCGGCGGCGATTTTCATCAAGCGGTTTTCCTACAAGAAGGGGATCCTGATCGGTCTGGCGCTGTATGCGATCGGCTGTCTCCTGTTCATTCCATCCGGGCTTTCGCTGAGTTTCGCGCCGTTCCTGGCGGCCTATCTGATCATGACTTCGGGGCTGAGTTTCCTCGAGACCACCGCCAACCCCTACATCCTCTCGATGGGTGATGAATCGACGGCGACGCGGCGGCTCAATCTCGCCCAGGCCTTCAACCCGATGGGATCGATCATCGGCATGTTTGTCGCGAGCATGTTCATCCTGATCAATCTCAACGGCACCAGCGAGAGCGGGCGCCGGGCGATGCTCCTGGCCTCGCAGGGCACGCCGGTCCAGGTGCAGGTGGCCGAGGAACAATCCGCGCAGGTCGAGGCGCTGGCCAAGGTCACCACCGAGGCCGACTGGCAGACGAAGAAGAAGTGGTTGAAGAAGGGCAGCGAGCTTTCGGAGGGGATTTACCGCAAGCTGAGTTTGCTGGCGGATCCCAAGGCGGATCAGGCACAGTTGATCGAGGAGAAGATCGCCGCGCAGCCGCAGCCTGACAAGTTTGCGGCGGCCTTGTCCGCGGTGGCGGTGGTGTTGCAGGTTCGCGAGGCGGAGCCGCCGAGCGAGGCGGAGCGGCAGCGGGATGCCTTGTTTTTCGATGGCGAGGGGCTGCAGCTGGCGAAGCTGTTAGGGGCCGAGGCTTCGCTGCTTGCGGGTGACGCGTCCCATGCGAAGGCGCGTGCGGAGCTGCAGCAGGTGCTGCCGGTCGCTGCGGCGGTAAGGGACGGTTTTGCCGCGCTATATGCCGGCAAGGGCGCTACGGTGGATGCCGGCCGGCTGGAGGAGGAGATCCGCAAGCTCGCCGAGGGCCTGGGCCGCACGGTAGAGGCCGTCAAGGGTGTGGACGCCGCCCTGCTGGCCCCGCATGCCGAGTTCCTGGGGGCCAGTTTCAAGGTCATCCAGAAGTCCGATCTGGACATCGTCGTCGGCCCCTACGCGTTGATGGGCGTGATTCTGATCGTGGTCTTTGTGTTGTTCGCGTGGAAGCTTCCGGCCGGCAGCCACAGTGAGGGCGACCAGCGGCTGCACCTGATGGCGACCTTGAAGCGTTTGGTGAAAAACGAGCGCTATCTTGAAGGCGTGGTGGCGCAAACCGCCTATGTCGGGGCGCAGATCATGTGCTGGACCTTTATCATCCAGTATGCCGAGCTCGAACTCGGCCTGTCCAAGGCCACGGCGCAGAACTGCAACATCCTGGCGATGGTGATTTTCGTTTCGAGCCGTTTCATCTGCACGTTCCTGCTGCATTACATCAAGCCCGGGGCTTTGCTCGGCTTGCTGGCGTTGGGTGGAATCGTCTTCACGGCGGGCACCGTGTTCATCCACGGTTATGCGGGGCTCTATTGCCTGATCGGGGTTTCGGCCTGCATGTCGCTGATGTTCCCGACGATCTATGGCATCGCGCTCGACGGCCTCGGTGACGATGCCAAGCTTGGTTCGGCCGGGTTGATTCTCGCGATTGGTGGCGGCTGTCTGATGCCTCCGCTGCAGGGCAGCATCATCGACCTGCCGCCGATCGACATGGGCTTCATGGAGCTTGCCAGCGTGCGGGCCTCGTTCCTGCTGCCGTTGTTCTGTTTCGTGGTCATCGCGCTTTACGGTTGGCGCACGATGAAGGCGCACCAGAAGCGCGATGCGGCGGCGTGAGTGGTTGATGCCGCTGCCAGTTGCTCTCATCCCGCCTTCGGCGGGGCGGTCCCGCCGAATAGCGGGACCGCGGAATAGCGACGGTCATCCTTCTTCGCTCTACGAGCTACGGAAGGACAAGTCAGACCGCCGTTACGATTCCGAAGGTGCGATCTGGTTCCGATCAATCGTAGAGCGGTCCGTAGTTGGCGCAGGCGCGGAAGTCGGCGCCTTCGAGGTCGGCGGTGCCGAAGGCGCGCCAGGCGCTTGGGCGGAAGATGCGGTCCTCGCCGACATTGTGCATGTAGACCGGGATGCGCAGCATCGCGGCAAGCGTGAGGTAGAGGTGGCCGACGTGACCGCAGGTCATGACGCAATGGTTGGCACCCCAGTGGTTCATCACTTCATAGGTGCTGCGGAACGCGCCTTCGCCGGTGAGGATCGGCGCGAACCAGGTGGTCGGCCAGGTCGGGTTGGTGCGTTGGTCGAGGGCGTCGTGCACGTCGTCGGGCAGCTCGATGGTGTGGCCCTCGGCGATTTGCAGGGCGGGTCCGAGGCCGTCGACGAGATTGAGACGGATCATGGTCGCCGCCATGCCGCCTTTGGTGCGGTAGCGGGTGCTCCAGCCGCCGCCGGGGAAGTATTCGGTGATCGAGGGATGCCAGGTGGTGGCATTGAGGCAGCGTTTGACTTCCGCATCCGTGATCTCCCAGAACGGCTTCATCGCGGGTTTTCCCTTGCTGCTCTGTTCGCCGGTGCCGTCGAGTGCGGCAGGTCCGGAGTTGATGAGGTGGAGGATGCCGTCCTTGACTTTCGGGTGCTTGAGTTTTTTGCCGCTGGCCTTGTGGATGGCGTCGGTGCTCCAGTAAGTGCGGAGGTCGGCGAAAATCTGGGCGCTGTTGGTCAGCAGGTAGCCGAAGAGCATGCCGGCACCGTTGAGTGCGTCGTTTTCGGTGGCGACGATGTAGGGCGCGCGCTTGCCGTTCCAGTCGAAGGAGGAATTGAGGATCGCCTCCATGAAGTCACCGTTCGGGAAGTGGTCGGTCCACTGGCGCTGGCCTTGGAAGCCGGCAGCGATCGCGTTGTGGCCGAAGGCCTGTTCGGCGAGGCCCATGCGCGCGAGTTCGGGATTGCCGACCATCAGGTCGCGGGCAATCAGGGTCATCTTGACGCTGTCCTCCCATTCGCTGTCGAGTTGCTTGCGCGAGCGGGTGGTTTGCTTGGAGTTGTAATCCTTGCCTTCCTTGCAGTGTTTTTTCACCCATTCGAGGGCCAGCTTGTATTCCTTTTGATCGTATTGGCCCTTGCGCATCCGGCCCGCGATTTCGCTCATGTCGATCGATTCCACGCGCATGCCGAACCATTTTTCCCAGAGTTTCGGGTCGACCACCGAGCCGGCGATGCCCATCGAGGTGCCGCCCATCGAGAGGTAGGACTTGCCGCGCATCATCGCGACGGCGAGACCACACTGGGCGAAGGAGAGCAGTTTTTCCCTCACGTCATCGGGAATGCGGGTGTCGGTGGCGGATTGGACGTCCTTGCCATAGATGCCGAAGGCTGGAAGGCCTTTCTGGGTGTGGCCGGCCAGAACCGCCGCCAGATAGACCGCGCCCGGGCGCTCGGTGCCGTTGAAACCCCACACGGCTTTGGGAGTGTGCGGGTCCATATCCATTGTTTCCGAGCCGTAGCACCAGCAGGGGGTCACGGTGAGTGAAACCCCGACCTGGCTGCGCTGGAATTTCTCCGCACAGTCGGCGGCCTCGCGCACGCCGCCGATGCAGGTGTCGGCGATCACGCATTGCACCGGGCTGCCATCCGGGTAGCGCAGCTCCTTGGCAAACAGCTCGGCCACTGCCCTGGCTTGTTGCATCGTGCGTTCCTCGAGCGATTCGCGGACTCCGCCGCGTCTGCCGTCGATGGTTGGACGGATGCCGATTTTTGGATAACTGGAAGGTTTCATGGGATGAACAATGTGAGGTTGTGGGCTTAGCCTGTCAGCCGGATCCTCAAATGTCATTCCGAAATTTAGACGGCGAAGAGAGTTTTTTCTGCCGCGAATCCGACGATGTCCCGAGGGGCAAATGCTACTGGAATTTAGGATGGTTTAAAAATACTTTGTGCCGGCGAATAGAGGAATTTGGATTGTTCGGGACATGATCGGATTTTACAAACGGATTATGCACAACCTGAGCAAAACCCCCTCCTACATTTCGAAGCAGGTGGAGATGTCGCGTTTGTTTTTCATGGAAACCGGCGAGACCGAGGGCTTCGGGGTTCCCTGTGGCGGCTACGAGCGTTGTCAGGCGGATTACCGGATCGACCGTCGCGGCATGCCTTGGTATGGACTGGAATTCGTGAACCGGGGGCAGGGCAGCCTCGTGTTGGGAGGAGTCAGCCATGCCCTGCGTCCCGGGGCGTTCTATATCTATGATCCGGAGATGTCCCATCGCATCGAGTCCTCGGCGGAGAATCCTCTCGGCAAGTATTTCGTGTGTTTCCATGGCCCCGAGGTGGCGGATTTCCTGGCCGCCTACGGATTGGTTCCGGGAACGGTGTCGCACTGCCACAAGGGGGAGTCGGTGAGGCGCTGTTTCGACATGCTCATCGAACGTGGCCTGCGCAAGTCGCGGCTCGCCAAGCCGCTGTGCACGCTGATCGTCAAGGAGCTGCTGCTGATGTGCAGCGACGATTCCACCGGGGCGGTGGACATCGGTTCTCCGGCCTATGCGACCTATTCGCGCGCGTTGGAATTCATCAAGGAGAATTACCTGAACCTCAACAGCCTGGATGCCGTCGCCAAGGGTTGCGAAGTCGAGGCTGCCTACCTTTGCCGGCTGTTCGCGCGTTACCATGACGAGAGTCCCTATCAGTTCCTGACCCGTCTGCGGATGGATCATGCCTCGCGCTTGCTGTTGATGGAGGGGGCGAGCGTGCGGTCGGTGGCCAAGGAGCTGGATTACAAGGATCCCTTCCACTTTTCGCGGGTCTTCAAGTCCGTGCACCGGGTGCCGCCGTCGCGTTACCGGCATTCGATCCACTCCTGAGTCCGGATGGGCGGATGCCGTTGAGGTAGCCGGCGGCGATGCCGGCGAGAAAACCGAGGCAGTGGCCGAGGACATCGGTGCGTCCGTCCTCGGTGCCGCCGCCGATCATGGCCAGGATGACGGTGCCTGCGATGACCGGGCTGAGGATGCGCAGCCAGGGCAGCCTGGCGTGGTGGTGGAGCATGAGGGCGAGGCCGAAGCCCGAGAGGATGCCCAGGGCGGCGAATACCGCGGTGGAGGCGCCGATCGAGCTGAATGGTTCCGGGTAGGTTGCCAGGGCGGTGCCGAAGTTGCCGATGGTGCCGCAGGCGAGGATCCAGAACCAACCCCTGAACGGGCCGATCGCTTTCGTCACCAGCGTGCCCATGAACAGTCCGCCGAGCAGGTTTCCTAACAGGTGAGGCGGATCCGAGTGGAGGAAAAGCGCGGTGAGGGGGCGCCACCATTGGTGATCCACGAGGATCCGGAGGTTGGAGGATGAGGCGGCATCGGTCAGTGCCGGCCATTCGGCCTGCAGGCGGAACATGAGGATCAGCGAGGCCGCCCAGAGGAAGTAGAGCGTCCAGCCAGCAGGATGGGTTTGGAGCGGCAGGGCGGGTTCTTCGGGGATTCCGGCCGCCTGTTCCTCGGCATAGGCGAGGAGTTCGCTCCGGACCTCCGCCTCGTGTTCGGGGCTGACCTGGAGGCTGTGACGTTCGTCCACCCGGCAGGAGCGGCCCATGGCGAGGATCACCAGCGCGTGTTCGTGGGCTTCCGCTTCACTGGCGTAGCGGCCGACCTCGCTCAGTCCGTCGTTTTCGGCATGGAGGGGTTCCTCGGTCATGGTTGGGGTTGCCTGAGGATGGAGGATGGCGGGACGCCCATGTGCTTGCGGAACAGGCGGGAGAAATAGAACGGATCCTCGTAGCCGACGGCGCGGGCGGTTTCGGCGACGTTGAGCTGTTCGCGGATGAGGATTTCCATGGCGCGTTGCAGGCGGAGGCGGATGAGGTAGGTGGTGGGAGGCATGCCGGTTTGCCTGCGGCAGAGTTCGGTGAAGTGGGGGACGCTCATGCCGGCGGTGTTGGCCATTTCGTCGAGGTTCCAGGGATGGGCGGGGTTGTCGCGGATGAGGGTGAGGGTCTTGATGAGCCGGGTCTCGGTTTTGAGGGAGCGTTTGCCGCTGCTGCGTTGGTGGACCTTGGCGAGGCCGAGCAGGCGCGCGAGGCTGGTGGAGAGTCCGATCATCGCGGCCTCGCCGAAGCCGTGGCGCGTGTGGCGGAAGGTATCCTCGAAGGCATCGGCGAGGGCTTCCGGGTTGTCAACCTGGAGCACCGGCCGGCGTCTGGAAACGCCGAGGCTTTCGAGGTAGTCGGCCGCGCGCTGGCCGCGGAAGTGGATCCAGAAGATCGTCCATGGCGCCTTGGGGTTGGCGGCGTAGGTGTGGAGCATGCGGGGCGGCAGGAAGAGCAGGCTGCCGGCGCTGAGTTGCCAGTCGTGGCCGTCGAGCCGGCAGCGGCCCTGACCCGCGAGGCAGGCGATGAGGATGTGTTGCGAGGTGCCGTGGGGACGGCTGACCTGGTGCTGTGGTGATGCGGAAAAGGCGCCGATGTGGGTGATGCAGAGGTCGCGCAGGACCGGCTGGCTTGCCGCGGCGATCACGAGCTTGGGCGGCACGATCACGAGGCGCTGCCCGGGGAAGCCTTCGGGGACGGCGGTGATCGGGCTGGTGGACGGCATGGGGGAGACTCCTCAAAAACCATGAAATAGTCCATGCAAATCCGCCGATTTTCCATGGTTGGCGCTGCGGGGCCTGTCTAGCATTCCGCAAACCCATCGCACCGCCCCATGAACATCTCGCCGTTGGATCTGATTGTTTTCGCCGCCTTTTTCATTGTCGTGGTATCGCTGAGTGTCTGGAAGAGCCGGAGGTCGAAAGATCATGAGGAGAACAGCTCGGACTTCTTTTTGGCCGGCCGGGGGCTGACCTGGCCGCTGATCGGGATTTCGATCGTGGCGGCCAACATTTCCACCGAGCAGATGGTGGGGATGGCCGGGCAGGCGGCGGGCTCGACCGGCTTGGCGGTGAGTGCCTGGCAGCTGATGGGGTCGGTGTTCATTGTGATCATCGCGATGACCTTGTTGCCGCGCTTCCTGCGGGCGGGCATTTACACGATGCCGGAGTATCTCGAGTACCGCTACAACAAGTCGGCCCGCGGCTTGATGGCGGTGTTGACGGTGGCGATCTACGCGGTGGTGATGCTGCCGGCGGTGCTGTATTCCGGGGGTGTGACCCTGCGGGCGATCACCGGCATGGAGCTCGGGACGGCGGTGTGGCTGATCGGGATCATTGGTGCGGGCTATTCGACGATCGGGGGGCTCAAGGCGATCGCCTGGGCGGACCTGGTGCAGGGGCTGGCCTTGTTGGCCGGTGGCTTGCTGATTTTTTTCCTCGGGCTGCAAGCCGTCGGCGGATGGGAGGCGTTCCAGTCCTTCAATGCCGACAAGTTGCACATGATCAAGCCTGTGAGTGACCCGGACCTGCCATGGACCGGAGTGGTTGGCGGGATGTGGATCGTGATGATTTACTACTGTGGCCTCAACCAGTTCATCGTGCAGCGCAACCTTGCGGCGAAGTCGCTGAAGCACGGCCAGCTTGGCATGGTGTTTGCGGGCGGCCTGTGGCTGCTGGTGCCGTTTGCGATGGTGATGCCCGGGCTGCTGGCACAGCAGCTTTACGGGGCGGAGCTCGCGGACACCAAGGATGCGGCCTTTCCGACGATGGTGACGCGGCTGATTGCTCCGGGTTTGCGCGGGTTCATCTACGCGGCGATTGCCGGGGCGGTGACCAGCACGCTGGCCTCCCTGCTCAATTCAGCGTCGACGATCGCCACGATGGATGTCTTCCGCAACATCTTCAGGCCGCAGGCGAGCCAGCATTCGCTGGTATGGCTCGGGCGCGGGCTGACTCTCGGGTTCGTGGTGGCGGGCTGCCTGATTGCTCCGGTGCTGGACGATCCGAAGTTCGGCGGGGTGTTCAAGTACATCCAGCAGTTCCAGGGCTACATCTGGCCGGGGGTGGTGGCGGCGTTCCTGATGCCCTTCGTGCTGCGCAAGGTGCCCGACATCGCCGGGCCGGTGGCGTTGGTTCTCGGCCCTGTGGCTTACGGATTGCTCCAGTTCGGCGAGAAGTCCGGCTGGCATGAAATTCATTTCCTGATCCAGGTGCTGCTGGCCTTTGTGCTGGTGGCGCTGGTGATGGTGGCGCTGACGCTGGTGATGCCGCGTCATGCCGAGCGCGAGCTTCCGGTGCGCGAGGAGGTTTCCTTGGTCACCGAGCCGGTGGTCAAGCTGGCGGGTGGTCTGGTGATCCTCGCCGTGGCGGTGTTTTTTGTGATCTTTTGGTAACCCGAACATGACGATGAAAAGGCAGATCAACGCGAAATTGGAGTCCCTGAGCATCCCGACCTATCCGGTGGGCGTGCCGGAAAAAAATCCCGTGTTTTTTGAAAAGCGCGTCTATCAGGGTTCATCGGGCAAGGTCTATCCGGTGCCCTTCATCGACAAGGTGCATGACGAGGCCGTGCCGGTGAGCTACCGCTCCGCGACCCTCGAGAACGATTTGGTCCGGCTGGTGATGCTGCCTGAGATCGGCGGGCGGATCTTTCTTGGTCAGGACAAGACCAACGGGGATTACGACTTCTTTTACCGGCAGGATGTGATCAAGCCGGCGCTGGTGGGACTTGCGGGTCCGTGGATTTCCGGCGGGGTTGAATTCAACTGGCCGCAGCACCACCGACCGGGGACCTTCATGCCCTGCGATGTGTCGATCGAGAATGAGGAAGACGGGGCCTGCACGGTGTGGATGAGCGAGCATGATCCGCTCAACCGGATGAATGGGATGCACGGGATCCGGCTGCGTCCGGGT
>CBFGOB010000016.1:0-16025 GCA_965650215.1 uncultured bacterium
CACGCCGATCAACCACTCGAGCGCCCTCGTCGGCCAGATGGAGCTCGCTGCGAATTCCGGCATCCTCGAGTACACGCCGGTCGGCATCCGGCTTGAACCGGACTACTACGCCGACCACAACCAAGGCGACACCCAGCAAGGGTGGTGGGACGACGAGCATTGGGCGAAATACGGATCGCTCACCCCGCCCTACGACACTTTCGGCAAGTTCTGTGGCAAGATCCGCGAGCTCGGCGGCGTGCCCTTCACCTACATCCAGACCAGCATGCCGTCGAACGACTTCGCGTTGAAGCATCCGGACTGGATGTTGCACAACGACATCTCCCGCCTGCATGCCGAGCATCCGCCCTACCAGCCTTTTGTGAAGTACGACTTCACCGAGCCCGCCTTCCAGCAACACGTCTTGAAAACCTGGCAGCGTCTGCGCAACGACGGCCTGTTGGGGATCAAGTTCGACTACCCGGAAACCGGCTGGTGCCCTAACGGTGGATTCGAGGACAAGACCTATTCCACCACCAACGCCTACCGCAAGGTCTTCGAACTCTGTCGCGAAGGTCTTGGCGACGAGGCATTCATCCACGAGCGCAACCTCGGTGAATCCAAGGCCCCCTGCCTCGATGTCACCGCCGGCATCGTCGACCTCCAGCGCGTGTGGGCGGACTCGTCCCACTTCGAGCCGGAAATGGCCTCCCGGATCGGCCTGCGCTGGTACAAAAACCGCAGTGTCTTCGGCTACTACCCCGACGGCAAATCGTTCCGCGGCATGGATGCCGACCAGCGCCGCACTATGCTCACCCAGGTCGGACTGATCTCCGGCCGCATTGAGCTCGGCACCTCGTTCGGCCGCATGACCGCCGATGAACAACGCGACCTCACCCGCCTCTATCCGCTGCTCAAGGGCACGCGCTCGTTCCGCCCGGCCGACATGCTCGCCCGCGCGCCCGAAGATCCGTCGGTCTACGTCTATCAGGTCAATCCGGATTGGTCGCAGCTCATTCTTTGCAACAACAAGGGTGCGCAAAACACCATCGAAGTCCCCATTTCCGGCGACCAGGCGGACCGCGGCTCGCTGGGTCACGATGCGATGGGATCCTACTACCTCTACGATTTCTGGAACGACAAGCTGGTCGGCGAGTTCGCCGGTGATCAAAGCATCCAACAAACTCTCAAGCCCCATCAGGCGCTCAGCTACTCGCTGCACCGCAAGCAGGCTCGGCCGCAGTTCCTTTCGACCAGCCGCCACATCACCCAAGGCCTCATGGATCTCGATGAAGTGAAATGGGACGCCGGAACCCGCAGTTACTCCGGCGTCGCCCACGCCGTCGCTGGCGAGCCATTCTCGATCATCATCGCTCCGAACGGCCACGAGCCGGACAGTGCCCATGCCAGCTCCGGCAAAGCCACCCTCGAACCCCTGTCCAGCGGCCTTCTCCGCCTCACGATCCAAGGCCAAAAACGCGGCGACGTTCTCTGGTCCATCCGCTGGAAATGAGGGAATCGAGACCGGGGGCCATGCGGCCTGTCAGTCCATAGGGAAGCCCTCTCAAATTCCAAGCACCGGCAGGGGTGGCGGCCAGCACGTTCCGGCCGCGCGGCTCACTTCTGCAGCAGCAGCCAGGTGCCGGTCTTGCCGCTGACCGCCAGGTCGGTCCTGCCGTTGCCGTCGAGGTCCGCGTGGCGGATGAACAGCCCGGTGCCCACGCCCTCGGCGACGAGGTGGCGGGTGAACTTCAGCGCCTTGGCATCCCAGGTGTAGCAATAGATCGAAGGCGGCTCGTGGGCGCCCGGGTCGCGTCCGGAATGGCCGCGCACGCGCTTGCCGGTCACCAGATCCTTGTTGCCGTCGCCGTTGAGGTCGACCCACGCCAGGGCGTGGGCCTGTGACCAGCTCTGGTCGATGACGTGGCGCCGCCATCGGGTCTTGCCATCCTGTGGAGCGAGTTGCTCCATCCAGTAGAGGCCGTAGTCGTGGCCCTCACCGTAGATGATGTCGTTGCGGCCGTCGCCGTTGAGGTCGGTGACGATCATCGGGCAGCTGGCGTGTTTCCACTCCCAGTCCTCGTGCAGGATCCAATCGCCGGCCAGCGGGTCGCCCGCGGGCCGTTCATACCAGCCCATGCCGAAGAGCAGGTCCTCGCGGCCGTCGCCATTGATGTCGCCGAAGCCGATGCCATGACCGTTGCAGCCGCCGACCGTGCAGCTCACCAGCGCCGGCTGCTGGTTCTTGAGGACCAGCTTCCAGACCAACTGCGGGTTTTTCACGTCCCAGCTGTTGGCGATGTATTCAGGCGTGCCGTCGCCGTCGATGTCGCGCAGGCAGGTGATCTCGTTCTTGGGGGCGGTGCTGGCGAGCAGCTGCGGTTTCCACAGTTTGCCCAGTGCCAGCCCCTCCTTGCCCGGGTTCTGATACCAGTGGACCTCGGCCGGCACGAAGCTGCCGGCGATGAGGTCGATCCAGCCGTCACCGTTGACGTCGTAGGCATGCTCGCCGTTGTTCTCGAGGTAGTCCGGACCGAACTCCGCGATTTCGCGCAGCGGTCGGGCGATGAAGTCGGGTCCGGCATACCAGTCGCGCCCGGCACTCAGGTCCAGCTGGCCGTCCCGGTTGAAGTCGGCGATCTCACAGGCCTCGTTGGGGTCGACCTTGAGCAGTCGAGCCTCGAACTGGAATTCGGCTGCGGCGCTTGGGGCCACGGCCAAGGCCAAGGCGGTGGTGAGGGACGGAATTTCGCGCATGTTCCCAATACGCGCGCTTGCCGCCGTCTTTGCCACCCATTTCGGCCCTAGGAATGCAGTCAATGGCCGGCAGATTTCTGAGTTTGGAAGGGCAAAAAAGACCTTGCCGATGGTTTTCTGTCCGTGCATGGCCGCTGGTCCGGTTTCGCGAAGTGGTCTGCCGGATTTTCCTCACAATCACAGCCTCCCGTCTTCGCCATGAATGCTCAATGCTCGTTTGCCATCCCGACTTCGATGAAACGCGGTATAATGGCCACATGGTTCCTTGTGGCGTCGCAGGCCTTCCAGGCCGCCGCGGATGAGGTTGTCCGCTGCTCCAACAGGCACTACGGATTTCAACTCGATCCCCATGGGTTCCGCCACAGCTTTCAGGATTCAAAGGGCAACACCATGGCCCAGGCGCATCCGGAATCCGGGTTGCTGCTAGGGCTGATGTCGGGAGGAACGCCGGAGTTGAGTCCGGTGGCGTCGACGCTCGTCGAAGGGCTTGATGGCAAGCTGCCGGCGCTTCGTCACGAATTTCGCGGTGTTCCCCAGGCAGGGATTCGCCCGGGTCCTGTTCAGCGATGGTAGGAAACGCGTCGGCTTCACGCCTTCCGAAAACCGGATTGGCGTGGCCGATGCCGCGGAGGTGAGGACCCTTTACTACTTCACCGGCGGCATGGAGCGGATTGACGCCGACTACTTCGCGGTCCGCGGCTCGTTCCGGTTCCGCCTCAGTCCCGGACACGACTACGATCTCAGCGGTGGGGAATGACGGGACTCTCCGAGGTGCCAGCAAGCGCGCGGAGTCGATCTCCCTGACGGATGCACGCGGTCCGCTGCGCACAGCAACCGGGATTTGGGCTCGACTCGCGCGGTGCTGGTGGGATTGCTTGATGGATGACCGCCCAATTTCTGCAAACGCATTTTGCGGTGGCGGTTTGTGCGATTTCCGGGGTCTTGGCCGGCAGTGGGAAGCGCGTCGATTTGTTCGGCGTCATCGTGCTCGGCCTGGTGACCGCGTTGGGCGGCGGCACGGTGCGTGACATGGTGATGGGGAATCCGGTGTTCTGGCTGTCGGATTCGTATTACGTCATCAATGCCGTGACGACTTCGGCACTCGCGTTCTTTGTCGTGCGTTATTGGACGGTGCCGGCCCTGGCCTTGTCACTGGCAGATGCGTTCGGCCTGGCGCTGTTTGCGATTCTGGGGGTTGCCATCGGGCTGAAGGGCGGTGTCGGGCCGGTCAATGCGGTCGTGTTGGGAGTGATCACCGGGGTCGCGGGTGGCATGATGCGCGATGTGCTGGTCGGCGAAATTCCGCTCGTGTTCCGCCGGGAGATCTATCTTTACGCGACTGCGGCAGTGGCAGGAGCGGTCATCTATGCGTTTTTGGAGAACTACCAAAGCGGCAGTTCCGTCAATCGCATCATCGGCATCGGCACCACGCTCGGATTGCGTCTGATGGCCATTCGTTGGAAGGTTTCCTTGCCGGTGTTTTCCAAGTAACCGGCAATCCGCCCGGCGGCATGGATGGGCATGGGCTGGCCGCGAGACCACGGGCGATGAGCGGAGACCCCGGATTTCAGGGTGGACGATCCGGCGGGCGCGGCTAAGGGTTTGGCCATGGCCAAGGTGCTGGTGGGACTATCTGGCGGCGTCGACAGCGCCGTGGCGGCGGCCTTGTTGGTTGAGCAGGGGCATGAAGTCGCGGCCGGCTACATGAAGAATTGGGTCAATGCCGAGGGCATCCCCGGCGACTGCCCCTGGGAGCAGGACATCGAGGACGCGCGCGCCGTGGCGAAGGCGCTGGGCATCGAGTTCCGGGTGATCGATCTCATCGATGCCTACCGCCAGCGGATTGTGGACTACCTGATCGAGGGTTACCGTTCGGGCATCACGCCGAACCCCGACGTCTGGTGCAACCGCGAGATGAAGTTCGGGGTGTTTCTCGATTACGCCTTGGATCAGGGTTTCAAGCGAGTGGCGACCGGCCACTATGCGCGGCGCCGCGAGGCGGCCGACGGTTCCGCCGTGATCCTGCGAGGCGCCGATCCGAACAAGGATCAGAGTTATTTCCTGGCCTTGATGGACCAGCGTCAGGCCGCGCATGCGATGTTTCCGACCGGCGAGATGCTCAAGCCGGAGGTGCGCGAGGTGGCGCGGCGCTTCGACCTGCCGGTGGCGGCGAAGAAGGACAGCCAGGGGATCTGCTTCCTCGGTCAGGTGAAGATGAGCGATTTTCTCGGCCACTACCTGCCGGATCAACCGGGAGACATCGTCGACGTTTCCGGCAAGCGGCTCGGCCACCACCGCGGCCTGCACTTCTACACCTTGGGTCAGCGCAAGGGCCACGGCGTCGCCTCGCCGCGCGAGGGCATGGCCTATGTCGTGGTTGGCAAGGATGTGGCGAACAACCGCCTGATCGTCGGCTGGGACAGCCCCGAGTCCGGCGGGCTCTATGCGCGCGAGTGCGTCGTGGGGACGGTGTCGACGATCAACGAGCGCTTCGAGCGCAAGCGGATGGTCGACGCCCAGCCACGCTATCGCGCCAAGGCCGAGCCAGCGGTGGTCGAGCCGGTCGATGGCGGGAAATTGCGGCTGGTGTTCGAGCGGCCGCAGCGGGCGATCGTGCCGGGGCAGATCTGCGCGTTCTACGACGGTGGCCGCTTGCTCGGCGGCGGCGTGTTCGAAAGCGCGGTTTGAGCGGTTTAACCCGCAGTGGGCGTGTCCGATGTCTGATGATGCACTCCGCCGAGGATGCTGCGGGCGTCGAAGCAGTGGTTGGCGAGCACGCGGGCGGCAAAGTAGCTGGTCTTGCCCATCTGGCAGATCGTGAACACCGGCTGGCTGCGGTCGAGTTCGCCAAGGCGGCCGCGCAGTTCCGCGAGCGGGATGTTTTTCGCGCCGGGCACCGCCTGCTTTGCGGCGCTTGCCGCCGGCCGGATGTCGATCACTTGCGATCCCGCGCTGTGCAGGTCGGGAACAGGAACCAAGAGCCCGTCGCGGATGTTGCCTGCGGCGAAGCCGGCGATGTTGACAAGGTCCTTGGCGCTGCCGAAGGGCGGCGCGTATGCCAGCTCGAGGTGGCTGAGGTCGTCGATGCCGAGTTTGCCGCGGATGGCGGTGGCGATGATGTCGAGGCGTTTGTCGACGCCGTCCTTGCCGTTGGCCTGCGCGCCGAGCACGCGCCCATTCTCCGGCGACCATAGGAGTTTGAGCGTGATCGTTTCGGCCCCGGGATAGTAGCTCGCATGCGAGGAGCCGTTGACCGTGACCGTCTGATAGGGAATCCCCGCGGCCTTGAGCCGGGTTTCCGACCACCCGACGATGCCCGCCGCCTGTTCGAAGACGCGGACGATCGCGGTGCCGATGCTTCCCGGATAGGGCAGCGCCTTGTCGCCGGAAAAGATGTGATCGGCCGCCGTGCGGCCCTGGCGGTTCGCGGGGCCGCCGAGTGGAATCGCGACGCGCTGGCCGAGGATCGGATCCGCCGTTTCGCAAACGTCGCCGACCGCATAGATGTCGGGATCCGAGCTGCGCTGCCAGGAGTCGACCACGATGTGGCCGCGGGATCCGAGCGCGAGCCCGGATTCCTTGGCCAGCCCGTTTTCCGGGCGCACGCCGATCGACAGGATGACGAGTCCGCTCTCGAGACGGCGGCCGGATTTCAGGATGACCGCAATCCCCTCCGGGCGGTCCTCGAATCCGTCGATGCCGTCGCCCAGCACCAGTTCGATGCCGTGCTCGCGCAATGAGGTTTCCAGCGGGCGCACCATCTCGGGATCGAGCTGGGGCAGGACCTGCGGCTGGAGTTCGATGACGCTGACCTGCTTGCCGATGGCGTGGAGTTGCTCGGCCATTTCGAGTCCGATGAATCCCGCGCCGATGATGGCGACATGCCCGGTGTTATCGGCGGCAGCCTTGATGCGGTCCATGTCCTGAAGATTGCGCAGGGTTTGCACCAGCGGGTGGTCGATCCCCGGAAGCGGCGGGCGCAGCGGGCTGGCGCCGGGAGCGAGGATCAACTTGTCATAGGCGATCGTGCTTTCCGAGCCGTCGGCGAGATTGCGCACCCGGACCTGTTTGGCGGTGCGGTCGATGGCGATCGCTTCGGTGAGCGTGCGGACGTCGAGGTTGAGGATCGTGCGCAGGCTGGCGGGGGTCTGGACCGCAAGCTCGGCACGGTCGGGGATGTCGCCACCGATGTGATAGGGCAGTCCGCAGTTGGCGAAGGACACGTCCGGTCCGCGTTCGAGGAGGATAATCTGCGCGGATTCCGAATGGCGGCGGGCGCGGGCGGCGGCAGAGGCACCACCGGCGACGCCGCCGATGATGACGATGGTGGGTGCGGGCAGGGAGTTCATGGGGTTCGCGGGGTTGATGGGGCTTTGCGTGAAGCTGCGGGTTCTGGGCAGGATGCTGGATTCAGGACGGCCCAGGACCTCACGGATGCAGGGTTTTGTTCATCGCCTTGCAGAACTTCGCCAGGGCACCGTGGTCGATGCGGAAGTACACGTGGCTGCCCGACGTGCGGGACTTCAGCAGTCCCGCCTTGGCGAGATCGTTGATGTGTCGCGAGCAGGCCGGCTGCGACAGCGGCAGCGCCGCCACAATCTCCATGCAGGCCTGCTCCCCCCGGCCGGCGAGATGGCGCAAAATGTCGATCCTCGCCGGGTGGGCGAGCGCACGCGCAAAGGCCGCCAAATCCACCGATTTCCTCTCAAAAACCTCCAGTTTCGCCCGTGGCATGAATTGAATATTTCAAATATGCAATATCTTTGCAAGCGCGAAATCCTGGCTGTGCGGGTCAGATTCACGCCAAGGGCGGAGAGGGGGCGATGCCGTATCCCGTTTTGGTTGGCAGGCGGAATGCGGTATTCGTCTCAAGAGCGAAGATCCCGCCTGCCGCTTCCCGCTTCCCGACCGGGGTGGCGAGCGGGGTGGCGAGCGGGGTGGCGGGCGGATCAACCGCCGGTGCGCGGACCGCGTTTTTTCTTCGGGGTGACGTCGCGCATGCCGCCTTGTTGGCGCAGCTTCTGGACTTCAGCCTGCTTTTCGGCCATCCGCTGGACCCAGGATTTCTTGTTCGTGGTGGTGCTGGCCTTGAGTTCCGGTTCGGGCATCTTGCCCATCAGCCAGGTCTGGCCGATCGAGAAGATGTTCTGGGTGGTCCAGTAGAGCGCGAGCGCGGAAGCGAAGTTGTAGCAGAAGAAGAAAAAGATCAGCGGCATGAACAGCATGATGCGCTGCTGCATCTTGTCGCCGGTGGCCGGGGTCATCTTGATCTGCAGGAAGCTGGTGATGGCCATGACCACGGGCAGCAGGTTGATCGGGATGCCGGCGAGGTGGCCCATGGTGTCGGGCTGCGAGAGGTCGTCGACCCAGAGGAATCCCTGCCCGCGGAGTTCCACCGCGTATTGCAGCATGCGGTAGAAGCCGAAGAAGATCGGGATCTGTAGCAGCATCGGCAGGCAGCCGCCGAGCGGGTTGATCCCGTATTTCCGGTAAAGCCCCATGGTCTCCATGTTGAGCTTGTTCGGGTCGTCGGCATACTTTTCCCTGAGTTTGTCCATCTCGGGCTTGAGCTTGGACATGCGCTTCATCGTGCGCGTCGATTTCGCGTGCAGCGGCCAGATGAAGATGCGGACGGTGATGGTCAGGAGGATGATGGCGAGCCCCCAGGACCAGTTCGAGGCGATGCCGTCGATGAGGTTGTGGTAGCTGTTGAGCAGGAAGTTGAGCGGGCGGGAGACGAACCAGAACCAGCCGTATTGCATCACATCGCCCCAGCCCGCGCCCCAGTGCTTCTCCATCTTGCGGAGCATGTTGTTGTGCTTGGGTCCGATGAAGATGCGGTAGTCGAAGGTGCGCGACTCGTTGGGCGCGAGGGTCTGGGCGGGAAAGCGCAGGCCTGCGTGCACCGAGCTGACCGGCTTGGCGTTTTTGACCAGCTCCTGCAGTGAGGTTTTGCCCCAGGCCGAGGCCGGCTGGGGGTCGAGCGGCTGGAGCACGGTGGCGAAGAACTGGTTGGTCACGCCGGCGAATTCGATGCGGTCCTCGCTGTCGCTGTTGATGATCGATTTTTCCGAGCCGAACATGCCGCCCTTGAAGGCCGAGGCATTCTCGAAGTGGACGGTGCCGTCTTCGCGCCAGAAGAAGCCGGTCTGTTGCGGGACCTCCTTGAGGTAGAGCGGCGAAGCCTCGCCGAGGAACACACTCCAGGTGCTGAGGTCGACCGTCGATGTGGAGGCGTTCTCGAGCTGGACCTTGAAGTCGATGAGGTAGGGCGAGCCGGGCTTGCCCGAGCTGTTGAGGCTGTAGGTTTTCTTGGCGATCAGCCCCGAGGGGAGCTTGGCGATGTAGACCGCCTTTTGGCCTTCCACCGACTCGTCGGCCTTGTAGCGGTAGGCGATGTTGAGCGGGCGCTCGTCGGCATCGGCGAGTGCGCCGACCGGCCCGGGCCTGAAGCGGTTTGCCCGGACGCGTTCGACGCGGCTGCCGACTTCGAATTCATGGACGAAATCGGCGAATTCGATGCCGCCGCCGATGTTGCTGAGGGTGAAGTGGATCCGGTCGTTTTTGAGGACGACGAATTGCTCCTCGGTCGGGGGCGGCGGGGTGTCGACGGTGAGGGCGGCGCCGGGTGCGGGGGTGGCTTGGTCGAGGTAGGCCTCGGGTTTGGCGTTTCCGCTGGCGATTGGGCCCTTGGCCTTGGCCTCGGCGAGCCGTTGTTGGGAGGCGAAGTGGAAGTGGGTGACCAGCAGGCCGCCGCAAACGGCGAGGGCAATCCAGGTTGTGCGATCGTACATGTGGGTAGGGGAAAGGATTAGGGGTGCGGATGGGGGCCGTGGGAGTGTCCGCCGCCAGGGTTCTGCCCGGAGGGCTTGCGTGACGGGACGGGGTCATAACCGCAGCCCCCCCATGGATGACAGCGGAAAATCCGGCAAATGCCATGCCACGATCCGCGCCAGGGGCCGTGGACCTCGACCGCTTCGAGGAAATAGTTCGAGCAGCTCGGGGAATACCGGCAACCGGCGGCGGGACCGGCGCCGAATTTGAGCATCGGATTGAGGATCCGTTGATAAAAGCGGATCAGGCAGCGGATGACGGCAGTGAGGGCGGCGGACATCAGGCTCGCTCGTGGGGGCGGGGGATCAGGCCGAGGCGCGTGGCCTGGCGCAGCCAGTCGGCCTCGAGTTCCTCGAAGCTGGCTATGGCGGCACCGGGGCGGGCGATGGTGACCAGGTAGCGCCGCAGGTCGCTGAAGCGTCCGGCGTGGGTTTGGACCAGGGCGCGGAAGCGGCGGCGGAGCCGGTTGCGGTCGTGGGCCTTGCCGCAGCGCTTGGTGGTGATGAAGCCGGTGCGAAGCGTGTCGAGGCTGGGGTCGGCCAAGGTGCTCAAAACAAGAAACCGGCCGGCTTTCGCCTGACCGGTGGTCTTGACGCGGAGGAAGTCCGCGTGGTCTCGCATGCTGGATGTCCGTGGGAGTCGCATGGCTGGGTCGCATCAAGCGCCCGAAGCGGCGAAGGCCCGGGAACTCAGTTGTGCTGGGTGGTGTGGCGCTTGAAGTGGATTTCAGCGCCTTTCGGGATCAGGCGCTTGCGGCCTTTCTGGCGGCGGCGGCGCAGGATGTCGCGGCCGGCTTTGGTGGCCATGCGGGCGCGGAAGCCGAATTGTTGTTTCCGGGAGCGCTTGGAGGGCTGGTAGGTGCGTTTGCTCATGGCGATGGCCTGGTTGAAATGGGAAAGGGTGGGCCGCTTGGACGGCTCGGGGCGCGCACTCTAGGCCGCCGCCGGGGCTTGTCAATGCGTCAATTGGCAGAAATTTCAAAAAAATCAGCCAAGGATGCCGGCCCGAGCCGGTCCTGTGTCAGGCGGACTCGCTGGGCTTACTCGCTGGCGGACAATTCGGCGGCGATGCGGTTCGAGCTGGTGTCGCTGTAGAGTTCCTTGCCGTCGGCGTCGAGGAGCTGGATCTTGGTGCCGAGGATGCGTTCGCGGTCGACAGCGGCGGCCGCGGCGACCACGCGTGGGCAGCTCGAGCTGGAAGACGCTCCCTGGACCAGCTTCACGGCCGGGCCGTCGATGCTGGTGCTGCCATTGGCGCTCAGGCTCGCGAGGTCCTGGGTGCCGCGGATCACTTCGGAATGCTTCTGGCCATCCCGGTTCTCGCGTTCGACCACGACCCAGTAATTGACCTTGAGATTGCTGTAGTCGAAGCTGCTGCCGTTGCGGACCGAGAAATCGACTTTGGTGTTCTTGAGCTTGTAGACCGTTTCGCCGCGGCGGTTTTCCTCGCGCGTCGACTTTTCATTGGTGGCGTAGCTGAACGCGTCCTTTTCCTCTTTTGCCTTCTGCTGCCCGATGAAGTAGTCGACGTCCTCCTTGCTGAAGCTGTTGGCCGGAGCGACCAGGTTGCGTCCGGCCGATACCTTGAGGGTGACGTTGCCGCTGCGGGTGTCGTAGCGGACGAATTCGGCGTCGATGGTTTTGCTGCCGTCGGCGCTTTTGAATTCGCGGGCGTTCGCGGCCAGGGAAAGCCCGAGCAGACCGGCGAGGAGGAAGAGGTTGGGGTTCATTGCGTGGTCATGGTTAGACCTACGCCCTCCGGGAGTCAAAGGGATAAGTAAAATTTGCGGAGTCCCGGGGCGGGCTTGGCCCGGGGTTCAGCGCACCCGCTCGAGGAGCCAGGGCAGCAGGCGGTCGATGGGCATCCGCTGTTGTTCCATCGAGTCGCGCTCGCGGACCGTGACGGTGCCTTTGAGCTCCTCGCCGTTCTCGCCGAGGGTGTCGAAGTCAACCGTGACGCAGAAGGGCGTGCCGACCTCGTCCTGGCGGCGGTAGCGGCGGCCCACGGCGCCGCTGTCGTCGTAGAACACGGTCATCCACTTGCGCAGCGAGGCCTGGATTTCGCGGGCGATGCGGACCTGCTCCTCGTTCTTTTTGAGCAGCGGGAAAATGCCGACCTTGATCGGGGCCATCGCCGGCTTGAAGCGGAGCACCGTGCGGAGATCCTCCTTGCCCTTGTCGTCCGTGAGGATCTCCTCGTCGAAGGCTTCACAGATCAGCGCCAGGATCGTGCGGTCGCAGCCGGCCGAGGGTTCAACGACGTGGGGCAGGAATTTTTCCTTGGTTTCCTCGTCGAAGTATTCGAGCGGCTTGTTGGCGCCCTTCTGGTGGACGCCGAGGTCGTAGTCGGTGCGGTAGGCGACGCCTTCGAGCTCCTGGATGCCGAAGGGGAATTCGTATTCGATGTCGTAGGTTTTCTTCGAATAGAACGCGCGCTCGCCGTCGGGCACGTCGAGGATGTGGAGTTTTTCGCGCGGGATGCCGATTTCCTCGTAGAAATTCAGGCGCGCTTCGAGCCACTCGTCGGTCAGGCGCATGCCGTCGTCCGGGTGGCAGAAGTATTCGATCTCCATTTGCTCGAACTCGCGCGAGCGGAAGGTGTAGTTGCGCGGGTTGATCTCGTTGCGGAAGGACTTGCCGATCTGCGCGATGCCGAAGGGGAGTTTGACGCGGTTCGAGTCGAGGATGTTCTTGTACTGGACGAAGATCGATTGGGCGGTTTCCGGGCGGAGGTAGGCGATCGCCTTCGGGTCGTTGTCGGTGGCCAGCGCGCCCAGCTTGGTTGAAAGCATGAGGTCGAAGGCGCGCGGTTCGGTGAGTTCGCAGGCCTTGTGCTCGCCGGGTTTGCAGGATGGCTTCTGGCCGCACTCGAGCTTGTCGAGGTTGTCCGCGCGGAAGCGGCCCTTGCAGGTCTTGCAGTCGACCATCGGGTCGCTGAACCCGCCGACGTGGCCGCTGGCCTTGAGCACGTCCTGATGGGTCAGGATGGCGCCGTCCATGCCGAGCACGTCATCGCGTTCCTGCACGGTCTTGCGCCACCAGTAGTCCTTGAGGTTGCGCTTGAGTTCGGCGCCGAGCGGGCCGTAGTCCCAGCAGCCATTGAGTCCGCCGTAGAGTTCGCCCGCCTGGAAGATGAAGCCCCGGCGTTTGCACAGGGACACGATTTTTTCCATGCGGGCGGGGTTGGTGACGTCTTTGTTGGCCATGGGAATGCGGGTTGGGGGGCGGATCGAAGCAGGCGGGCCGTCCCTCGGCAAGGCGCGATTGCGCGCGCCGGCACGCGGGTGCGGGGGGATTTCCACCGGTGTCCTGAGCGCATCGGCGCAGATGCTTTGCATCGGTTGCTCGCGCCTTGCAGGCAGTGGGGTGGAAGAGGACACCGCTGGCCATGAGCAGGAAGCGGAGCGGCTGGATGCTGTGCTGGGGTGTGCTGGGTTTGCCGGTGTTGGCGGCCGAGCCGCAGGGGCCCGCGGATTTCTGGGACTCGCTGTGGGCCGCGCCGGTGCTGCACCGGGATGCGGAAAGCGAGGTGCTGCAGGAGGCGGCGCTGATCGGCCAGCTGCAAACCCAGTATGCCTACAGCCCCGGGTCCGAGGCGTCCTGCGGTTCGCCCGACATGGCCGAATCCCTGCGCTGGGGGGATGTCGAGGTGCGGCGCTTCCGTCTCGGCTTGAAGGCCAAGGCCTTCCACAAGCTGTCCTTGCTCTATCTGGCCGATCTCCACCCGGATCTCGAACCGCGGCTCTACAAGCGCACGCCCGAAGCCTACCTGACCTGGGCCGAAAGTCAGGCCCTGCAGGTCTCCGCGGGCAAGACCGAGCTCAAGTTCGACCGCGAGCAGGAGTATTCCTCCAAAGAGTTTCCGCTTTTCGAGCGCACGGCCTTGGGCAACCAGTTTTATGGCGGCGAGCTGGTCGGGCTGTGGGTGGCGGGCAAGGGGATCGGCAGCGGATGGCTCTATCAGGCCGGGATCTATCAGAACGACCGCGAGGACGAATGGTCGCAAGGCGCTGGCGGGCGGATCTTTCTCGGCAAGATCGGCTACAACTACACCCACGCGACAGGCCTCGATCTGGCGGAACTGAAATTCCAGTTCCTCCACAACAGTGAGCCGGGCTTTGCGGCGTCACCCGGCGATCTGGCGTCGCCGCCGTACTCGCGCTGTTTTTCGCTTTCCAACGAGCTGGTCGAGGGGCCTTTTGGCCTGACCATCGAGGCCTTGTGGGGCGATGGCGAAAAGGGCCGGGCGGATGCTGGCGGGCTGTCGGCGATGCCGTATTGGTTTCTCACCGAAAAGCTGCAGTGGATTTCGTCGATCGAGCTGGCCGCGAGCCCGCAGGAAAACGGCGTGTTCCTGCCATCGCGCTACGAATCGCTGGCACCGGGAGCGGGCGACGCGAGGGGCGACGGTTACTTCGCGGCCTACAGCGGCTTGAACTACCTGCTTCGCGGGCACGATTTCAAGGGCATGGCCGGGCTCAAGTGGACGCACATGGACGGCGGCACGGGTGCCGGCGATTTTCACGGTTGGACCTTGCTGAGCGGGGTCCGGATGGCGTTTTGAAACGCCGCCGTTTCACCAGGTGCCGCGGCCGCCGCAGTTGATGCAGACGCCGGTGCCGCTGCAGGTGTTGCAGCTGGTATCGCCAAAGCCGAGGAAGCGGCCGGTGCCGTTGCAGGTGTTGCATCGGCCGCTGCCGCGGCAGGGGCTGCAGGTGCTCGGGGCCTGGGTGCCGGACGAGCCACCGTCCCAGTTGGAGCCACCGGGCGGCATGATGCAGGAGGTGATCGTCAGCGAGGCAATGCCGATCAGGCCGAGCCTGAGGGCGGCATGCAGGGTGCGGGCGGGATGGGTGAGCAGGGTTTTCATGGGTCTTGGGATGCGGGGTTTTCGGGAAATTCCAAAGATGCGGATCAGCGTTCGAACTGGGCGGGACCTTCCTTGAGCGGACTGTGGAGTGGTTCCCAGCGGAAGAGCTTTGCCTCGCCATGCAGGCCCTCGATCCGCGGGTGGACGCTTTCGCTGTGGAGATTGACCACGCAGGCCTCCGCGCCGTTGCGGCCCTTGCCATTCACCAGCACATGGGCCCCGTCGATCATTGCCGCGGACGTGTAGCTCATGCCATCGAGGCGGGCGATGGGGTCGCGTTGGCCGTGGAACCACAGGGTCGACAGCTCCACCGCGCCGCCACCCTCCGCATCGCGGATATCCAAGCTCTGGCTTTTGTTGAGCACCATGTCGGAATCCGTCGGGAAATTCCGCAGGGGTTCGGCCGCCCACGCGGGCTCGGTGGCGGAGAGGTCGGCGATCCATGTGCCCGGCTTGTTGCCGTGACGGCCGAGGATGCGGATCTTCGGATGCTCCCAGGCGAGGGCTTCGGGCATCCATCCTTCGGGCAAGGCGAGGCTTCGCGATGCCGCCGCATCACCACGCAGCGATCCGGTTTGCAGGATCCAGGGCTGGCCGAGGCCGGGGCGGGTGAAAGCCGCCCAGCGGTCCTGCGCCGGATCAAAGGCTGCCGCACCCATCGCTTGGGCCGATGCGAGGGGCATGGCCAGGCCCAAGCCGTCGGCCCGGACCTTCAGCAAGTCCATGCCGGATCTCGAGCGGCGGCGGACGATGGCAATCCATCCGTCCGCCTGCGGGTAAAATGCGGTCACGTCCTGCGCGATCCGTGTGCGGCCGGTACCGATCAGCGAGCATTGATAGAGCGTCGCATTGAGGTTGGCTGTCTCCACCGGCCCGGCAAGATGCAGCAGGGATGATTTCCACAGCCCTTCGTCGCCGGCAAAGCGGAAGGCGTCGGCCGAACAGGTGTAGAGATAACGCGAGTGGCCGTCGGTGAGGATCAGGGCGTGGCCTGGGACGGAGGCCTGGGTGTAGGCCATCCCCGGCTCGGGCAGGCCGAGGGACGAATCGGACCAGATCCGCGGCATCGATTCCGCCAGCCGCAGGTCCGCCGCCGGTCGCTTGATGCGGGTGGCAAGGTCCCCGATGCAGGCTGCGGTCTGCGCAGGCGCGCCCGCGGGCCCGGGCAGGATCTCGGCTCCGGCGTGGCTGCCGAGCAGCAGGCAGCCCGCAAGGCATGAGCGCAGGCTGTTATCTAACAAGTTTCGCCGCGCGGGCTTCGGGCGGATGGTTTGGGCGCTCGGCACGTGCATGGGATGAGCGGGATGTGGCGCGGTGGCCGGACCGCCGGCAGCGATGCTCCTGCGCCTGTCTGCAGAGTTTGCCGGATGAACGCATGAGACGGCTTCCAGCCTTCCAAGTCAACGTCAAAGCCCTTGAGGAAGCGGTTCCATGCAGCCGCACATTGTGGATCTAACAATCCACAATGCGGATCGTGGGTGGAAGGTTTGCGGATGGCGGATTCGGCTCAATAGCCGCAGGTGCTGAAGGGGCCGACCGGCTGGCCGTCGCGGTTGTAGAGCAGGTGGCCTTGCGGGTGCTGGGTG